>NZ_JBQQAM010000010.1:0-221275 GCF_052246815.1 Brucella sp. RRSP16 | reverse complement strand
CGACGAAACCTTCCGCACCGAAATATTTGCCGATGGCGGTAACGGCGGCGCTGCCGCCGAAATAGAACAGATAGATGACGAGAAGATCGGGAATGCCGCGAATGATCGTGGTGTAGCCGTCAGCGACGGTGCGCAGCGTGCGTCCGCCGGAAATCTTCGCCCAGGCAGCGAACACCCCGATGGCCGCGCCGAGCAGAAAGCCCAGAACCGCCAAGGCTACGCTCACCAGTGCGCCCATCATCAGCACATAGCCCCAGCCGTCAGGACCGAAACTCAGAATATCGAGAAAGCCCATCTGCTTCATGATGCGTCAGGCCTTGTTGGAATTGGGGGAATGAATGTCATTTCTATTTTCAGAATCTGTCTGCTCGCTGCATCATTTTGCGGTTTCGGGCAGAGCGGGTTGAACGCTGTCTGGAATCGGATTGACGAAAACGGTTCCGCCGAGCCGTTTCTCGTGATCCTGCTTTGCTTTCTCGATCTGTGCCGGATCGCGAAACAGTTCGATGGCCGTGCTACCCATGATCTTTGCAGCATGCGCCATGCCCTTGTGCGCTGCCGGCAGCTTGCCCTGAGCCACCATCTGCCACGAATGAAGCGGCGTGCCGATTGCGCAGGTCGCACCGCGCATCTGCACGGTCGGCACTACCCAGCTCACGCTGCCCACATCGGTGGAGCCGACGAGGGTGTTGTCGCCCTTATAAGGCGTATAGATGTCTTCGCAAAGCGAAAGGCCGTCCTTGGGCTCGACACCGAAGCGGCGGAAGGCATCGGAAATATCTTCCCTGGAAAGCGTCTTCTGGAAGCGGCTTGCCGTTTCGCGGTCCTGATCGTCAAAGTCCGGTGGTCCGAGACGCTCAAGCTGCATCTGCATCAGCTGTTCTAGCGGTGTGTTCCCGATCAGATCCGCATCGCCGCTAACGATCTCGCTGCGCACCGTGGTTTCGGTCATCAGCGCGGCGCCCTCGGCAATTTTCTTGACGCGTTCGAGAAGCGTCTGCATTTCCGGCAGGCTGCGGGCGCGAACGAGATAACGGACCGTTGCCCTGGCCTGCACGACATTCGGCGCAAAGCCGCCTGTATCGGTTACAGCGTAATGAATGCGCGCCGTGGACGGCATATGCTCGCGCATATAATTCACGCCGACATTCATCAGTTCGACCGCATCAAGCGCACTGCGTCCGAGATGCGGTGCTGCCGAAGCGTGGGCCGCACGGCCGCTGAAGTGAAAATTGATTTCATTGCAGGCGAGCGAGACTGGATCGTTTACGCCCGCAAAAGGCGCAGGATGCCAGCAGAAGGCGATATCGACATCGTCGAACAGTCCTTCGCGAACCATGAAGCCCTTTGCCGAACCGCCCTCTTCCGCCGGGCAACCATAATAACGCACGCGTCCCTTGATGCCCTGTGCGGCAAGATAATCCTTCACGGCAGCAGCAGCGAGCAGCGATCCCGCACCCAGCAGATTGTGGCCGCAACCATGTCCGTGACCGCCTGCTTCGACAGGCTTCTCTTCTGCCAGTCCCGATACCTGGCTCAAACCCGGCAGGGCATCGAACTCACCAAGAATGGCAATGACCGGCCCTTCCTCGCCAGCTTCGCCCATTACAGCCGTCGGCAATCCAGCAATGCCGCGTTCGACGCGAAACCCTTCCGCTTCCAGCATCGCCGCGTGGGCATCGCTCGATCTGTATTCTTCATAGTTGGTTTCCGGATTATCCCAAACCGTATCGCTCAGTTCGAAATATGCGGCACTCTTGGCGTCGACAATATCCCAGATATCGTGATGGTTTTTCAACTTGGCTCCATCGCTCATTTCCCCGCCATGTCAGAAACTGGCGGGCCTCCGGAGGTTTCGGCATCGCAATTGCCGATCCTTCCGTGTGCTGTAATTTTTGATGATGCTGATAGAACTCAGGCCCCGCTCCCGCAAGGGCAGATCGGAGAGTTGACGCAAAATTGCAAATTTTCGGGCGGTTTTCAGCCCTCTGTTTGCCGTTCAGGTACCGTCAATCCGATTGAAGTTGGCTTCTGGCCTCCCACACGCCTCAATATTCCTCGCACCTGTACTGAGCAGTACCCGAGACGAATGGCGAGGAGTAGCCGCGATAGTGGTCAAAATTATCGCCGGTTTTTGCAATATGGCACGTTTCATGTGGCAAATTGGAAAAACGTCGCTTTTACGGGGCTGTTGCTTTGAGTATCTGCCCTTGAGTATCCATGGATGAAACGATAGTTCGTTCCGCGAACTGAACTTCCGGGGCAACGTTCATGGTACAGACAAAGAAGCTCGCAGATTTCGCTATGCGTCCGCTCGGAAGAAGCGAAGTGACGGACATCTGGCAAATCGACCGCAGCGAAATCATTGAGGAAATGTATCGCCTGCAAGACGACCAGCTCGTGCTGGAACCGCAGTTCTACGATGTGCGCGGCTGGCCGGAAGGCGAAGCGGAAATCTACACGCCCATCCTGCTCGACTGCTACGACCACGGCGGGGTTTTTCTCGGTGCTGAAGCGGATGGTGCACTGGTTGCCGTTGCGGTTACGGATGTGCGCCCTGTCGGCCTCTATCCAGAACTACATCAGCTTGGTTTCATGCATGTCGATAAAGCCGTCCGCGGATTGGGCCTTGCAGGCGAACTCTATCGGCGCAGCATGGCCGTTGCTAAGGAAGCCGGATCTGAAGGCTTTTATATTTCAGCGACCCCCACGCGGCGAACAATCGATTTTTATATGAAACAGGGCGCGAAAGTTACAATCAGGCCGGATCCGCTGCTCTTCGAGCGCGAACCCGAAGATATTCATCTGATTCATCGATTTACGAGCCAAGCTTCTTGACCCGGGACTGAAACCGCTATCATCGTCAGCCATGCGTATCCTGCTCGTCGAAGATAATCTCACCCTCGCAAACTGGCTGGCAAAAAGCCTGCAACAGTCAAACTATAGCGTCGATACAGTGCACGACGCTGCTGATGCAGAACAGGCGCTCGCCTTCACAGAGTACGATCTGGTGATTCTTGATCTCGGCCTTCCCGACAAAACCGGGCTGGATGTGCTGGAACACGTCCGCGGCAAAGGCAATGAAGTACCCGTCATCATCCTGACAGCCAATGCCAGTCTTGACGGGCGTATCCGTGGATTGGATGCCGGTGCCGACGACTATCTGGCAAAGCCCTTCGAGCTGAGCGAACTCGAAGCGCGTATCCGCGCGCATCTTCGCCGCGCCAGCCAGCGAACAGCGCCCGTTGTGACCTGCGGGCTTTTACGTTTCGACACCAATACCCGGCTATTCTCGCTTGGAGACGATCCGCTTTCACTTGCCCCGAAGGAACATGCAGTTCTGGAACAGCTGTTGCGGCGCATCGGAACCACGGTCAGCAAGACGGCGCTTGTGCAGGGCATCTACAATTTCGACAGCGAAACTGACGAAAACGCCATCGAAATCTACATTCATCGTCTCCGCAAGAAGCTGGAGGGCAGCCGAGCCGAGATCGTGACCTTGCGCGGTCTGGGCTATCTGCTGCGCGAAGCGAGTTGAGATGAAACGGCTGTTCACCCGCCTCTCCCAAAGCCTGCGCGCCCAACTCGTTTCGTGGATCGTAATCCCGCTGATTATCGTGGCAGGGATCAATCTCTGGACAGCATGGCGCGCATCGGAAAACATGGCCGGGATCGTATCAGACCGAATGCTGACAGCGTCTGCACGCGCCATCGGCGAAGCGACTGCCGCGTCGCACAATGCCATCGATGCCGTCATTCCGCCGGTCGCACTCGAAATGTTTTCAACGGGATATGGGGACCGGGTCTATTATCGTGTGGAGACGTCCGATGGACGTCTGCTGGCAGGATTTCCCGACTTGCCCATGCCGGCCGATATCACGAATTACGATCCTCTTCATTATGAAGGCATCTATCGCGACCGCCCCTTGCGCCTGGTTGTGTTGCGCCATCCTGTTGCCGCACCTTCCACGCTGCCACAAGCTGTCGATGTGGTCGTGGGCGTCACCCTTGCGGGATACACCGCCATGCAACGGGAACTCTGGCTGAACTCGGTGCTGGAACAATCGCTGCTCATCATCGTTGCCGGTGCTCTCTCGCTATTGGGCTTGCGCTTTGTGTTGCGCCCGCTGATCCGGCTTCGCAACGAAGTCCGCAATCGCACATCCAAACTGGAACCGTTCGATCCACAGACCGTCCAGACCGAACTTCGACCGCTCGTCACGGCGCTGAACCAGTATATGGAACGCGTACGCAAGCAGATGTCGGCGCAGCACCGTTTCATTCAGAATGCGGCACATCAGTTGCGCACACCGCTTGCGACGCTTTCGACACAGGCCAGCTTCGCAGAACGGGCAACCGAAGAAACTGACCGCAAGGATGTCCTGGCTGGCATCAAGAATACGGCCATGCAGCTGTCACGGCTGGCCGGACAGTTGCTGACGCTTTCCCGCGCCGAACCGGGCAGCAGGCGTCCACGCGCTGATCGGGTTGATCTGGCGGAGGCGGGACAACAAATTCTGGAAAGCCTGGCAGGCAAGGCGTTCGACCGCAAGATCGATCTCGGGTTCGAGCTTAAAGCGACCAAGCCGGTCATTTCAGGCGATGGAACCATGCTGCGCGAGATGATCGTCAATCTGGTGGACAATGCCCTCACCTATACGCCGGAAGGCGGCACGGTCACGCTTGTGATCGATCAAGATGGACACAAAATCAAATTACGGGTCGAGGATAACGGCCCCGGTATTCCGGTCAGCGAATATGAACACGTTTTCGAACGTTTCTATCGTGTTCCGGGCACTCTGGCAGATGGAAGCGGGCTCGGTCTCGCCATCGTGCGTGAAGTGGCCAATGCCGCAGGCGGTGATGTGTCGCTTTCCGAAACGAAAGGCGGCGGGCTCACGGTGACTGTCACCCTGCCCGCCGCCTGAGCTGTTCAAATGTCTGGCTATCAGCTGCCCTGTTCGGAGAGCGCCTGTGGACGCCATTTCACCAGATGGTTTTCGATCAGCGTGATAATATATTCCACGACGAGCGCCAACACCGCCAGAATGACCATGGCAGCAAAGACGCCATTGGCATTGAATGTGCCCTGTGCCGTTGAGATCATCAGGCCGACGCCCTTCTTCGCGCCCAGAAACTCACCCACAACGGCACCGACGAGCGCAAAACCGAAGCTGACGTGAAGGCTTGCCAGAATCCAGCTCATGGCTGACGGCACGATGACGGTACGTGTGATCTGCGAACGGGAAGCACCCAATATCTGTGCATTTGCAATCAGCGCACGATCAGCTTCGCGTACACCCTGAAACGCATTGGCGAACACGACGAAGAACACCATGACGACGGCCAGCGCCACCTTGGACGCCATGCCGAGCCCAAGCGCGATGATGAAGATCGAACCCAGCACGACGCGCGGGATGGAATTGGCGATCTTGATGTAGATCGAGAACACATCGGCGAGGAACTTGTTGCGGCCCAGCAGGATGCCGCAAATGACGCCGCCAACCGCACCGATCAGGAAGCCAAGCGCTGTTTCCTCAAGGGTTACGATGATCTGCTCCGAAAGCGGCCCCTGTGACGTGCCTTCCGTGATCCATATCCATATCTGGTCGGCAATACCGGAAGGGCTCGCGAAGAAGAATGGATCGATCAGGCCCGTCCGTGCACCGAGTTCCCAACCACCCAGAACGGCGACCAGAATGGCGAGGCGCACAAGGATAACCACGGCACGGCGGCGGCGCATTGCAGCGCGAAATTTCGCTTCGGTGCGTGCAAGTTCGTCCGTACTTGCACTGGACTGCAAGTTTGCTGACGCGGAGAGGGTTTGTGTTGTCATTTCATTTTCTCCGATTAGTTGCCGCTTGCCAGCGCGCGCTTCTGACCGATCTGCACTTCCTCGCGCAGATCGTCCCAGATGACCTTGGCAATATCGACAAACTGGCTGTCGTAGCGGATGTCTTCCATGACGCGCGGGCGTGGAATATCGATGTCGTAGACGCTCTTGACCGTAGCCGGACCGGCGGTCAGCACATAAACCTTGTCGGCCAAAGCAATCGCTTCCTCCAGATCGTGCGTAACGAAGATGACCGACGCGCCAGACTGTTGCCAGAGATCGAGCAATTCACCCTGCATCAAGGTGCGTGTCTGCACGTCAAGCGCGCTGAACGGTTCATCCATGAGCAGGATTTTCGGTTCGTTGATGAATGTCTGCGCCAGCGCCACGCGCTTGCGCATGCCGCCGGAGAGCTGGTGTGGATAGTGGTTTTCAAAGCGGGCAAGACCGACGCGGGCGATCCAGCTGCGCGCTTTCGCATAGGCTTCTTCCTTGCCCATGCCGCGATAGCGCGGGCCCGCGCTCACATTGTCGATGACGCTGAGCCACGGAAACAGAGCATCCGCCTGAAACACAAAGCCGATATCAGGGCTGATACCTTCGATGGGCTTACCCATCAGACGAACTTCACCGGCACTTGGCTTGGCGAGACCTGTCACGAGATTAAGCGTCGTCGACTTGCCGCAGCCGGTCGGGCCGACGACACAGGCAAATTCGCCCTGCGCAACATTCATGGTGAAGTCGCGCAATGCGGTCATCATCTTGCCGTCGGGGGTGACGAAACGGCGGGTTACATTGTTGAGCGCGATTGCAGGCACATTGTTGCCATCTGTTTCACGCGCAATGGTACTGGGGGCTTCCATCAGCATGGGTTCCTCGCGGGTATGCGGCACCGCTCGCACGCGACAGTTTCGTTATCGAGCATCCCGCACCAAAACGGTTTTTCCGTTTTGGAGAATTGCTCTGTCGCGTGCCTGCAATGCGGCTGAATATGTTGAAACAGTGAGACTGACGTTCTACCTGAACGTCAGTCGCAGGCTGGTCACTTCGCAGCGTCAAGCGCTGCGTTAGCCTTGTCCACGAACTCGGTCGTGAACGTCTTCGAAAGATCGACCTGTTTTTCCTGAAGCGGCTTCTTGAAGGTTGCGAGAACCTTGAGGACAGTTTCAGGACCATCTTTCGGCATGCGGCCATCCGGCGTGTACTGCGCCTTGCCCTCGGCAAGGCCCTTCACGTAGAGGTCCTTGTCGCCGACATAATAATCCTTGGGCATCTGGTCTGCGATTTCTTCGGCGCTGTGCGAAGCGATATAACGCATGGTTTTGACCAGTGCGTTGGCAAGTTTCTGCGCATCTTCCTTGTGTGTCTCGAGCCATGCGCTCTGCACGTAGAACGAAGCAGCCGGATATGGTCCGCCAAGGGCTTCGATGGTTTTATCTGGCGTGCGCATGTCGACCAGCACCTTCGCATCGCCGCTTTTCAGCATATTGGCGACAGTCGGCTCCGTGGTCATGCCCGCCTGCACGGCATCCTGCTTGAAGGCTGCAATGAAAGTGTTGCCTGCGCCGACCGGCAACAACGTATAATCGCCCTGCTTCAAGCCGTTGCGCATGGCAAGGTACTGGGTCAGGAAGTCTGTAGAAGAACCGAGACCCGTGACACCGAGCGTGTGCCCCTTGAAATCGGCGGGCGACTTGATCTGATCGGCATATTTGCTGGAAACGAGTTCCACTTCACCCGGCGCCTGGCTGAACTGTACGATCGACTGGATGAACTTGCCCTTCGATTGCAGATCGATGGTGTGATCGTAAAAGCCGACCACGGCCTGGGCTGCACCAGCCAAAAGCTCGTTTTCCGCATCGACGCCGGCGCGACTATTGATCAGCTCGACATCAAGGCCTTCATCCTTGAAGTAACCGAGCTTTTCCGTCAGCACGGCTGGAAGGTAAATCTGCTTTTCCATGCCACCAACGATTACCGTCAGTTTTTCGGCATGGGCCGCGTTTGCGCCAATTACCATCGCGCCGCCAATAATGGCTGCGCCAAACAGATGGCGATATGAATCTCTAGAGATTTTCATCTATGCTCCTCCGAGTGCTCCTGCTGGCCCGGCAAAACCAAGCCCCTCCTGATGCCGATTCCTCTATCGGTCTTGAATGGATATCGCAGGCAAGCTTTCAACCAGCTTTCAACACACTTGCAGCGGGATTTAGAGGCCAACGAAGTGGAAGACAGACTTTATCGCTGTTTGTATCCCATGAAACGGGGCTTTCGAAAACACTGTCCAACGTGGCTTGCGTCACTGTCATAAAACGATCAGTTGCATTCCCCTTAAATTAGGCGTTCAATCAGTCGAAGGGGAGGCCCCCAATGCCATTTCGCGGTAACAAATATCAAGGAACATACGCACCTGAAGACCTTCGGGTGCTTCAGGTTGCCTATAACCGTTGCTGTGCGGTTCTGGATCGCTGCCCGACAACACACGAAGATAAAGAGATACTCGCACGAGCAATCATCCGAACATATGAATCCGGTGCACATGACCCGGACAAGATTGCAGAAATCGTGGCCAAGCTCGAACTCTCGCGAGTCTAGTCTGTCGGCGTTGTGCAAGCGCTCGAACTAAGGACTGCCATGTAATTCTTTTGCACCCTGCCCTCACAGAGTATTTTACATAAAGTAAACAATTCTTCGATATAAAGTTTTGCAATCAGCTATATTTTAGTATAGTGGATCACACGGATTTATGGGCTGACAGGACGATCGGTCGGCCAGCCATATGCGGAATGCATAGAATGCCATTTTCGAGAGATTACTATTTCGGGCGCTTCAAACCCGCCGAGTTGAAAGAGCTGCAAGCGGCTTATGTGAAGTCGTGCGAAGCAATGGCGCGTTGCCCGATCACCTCTCCCCATAAGGACGAAATGGCACGCGAAATCATTCAGATTTATGAGTGCGGTGTCTGCGACGCCGAAAAAATCGCGGAACTTATGGTCCAGATCGAGGCGGTCAAGCCGCGTCCGATGAGCGAACTGTTGCTCGCACAGATAAGTGCGGCCCAACCCAAGACCGCCTGATCGAGATCAATTCCATGCGATAACCGGATGCGAGGCTCGCATCCGGTTATTTTTCGTTCAGCGTTTTGCAACGGGCCGGACAAGTGGCGTCACGCGACGGATGGTGACGCGGCGGTTCTCCTGCTCCGCTGCCTGTGTGCGAATTTTGAGGAAGCGTTCGCCATAACCCTGCGTCACGAGATTTTCAGCCGGGATATCATAGACTTCCGTCAAAAGGCTGGCGACGGACTCAGCTCGTTTGTCCGACAGGACCAGATTTGAGCGGTCCGACCCTACGGCATCCGTATGACCTTCGATAAAGAAGGTCTCGCCAGGATCCTTCGCCAGCACCTTCTGCATGGCGGTCGCAACCTTGCGCAAGGTCTTGGCTTGCGACATCGAAACCTCGGCACTTCCAGTCGCGAAGTGGATCGTATCCAGATCGATGCGGCGCACCTTGTCACGCAGACGGGCAGAGTGACGAACTTCATCGATTGTATAAACGCGCTCTACACGCTCCACCGGCGGCATGGCGAGGAAATCGTAGAAATCGCGATCCGGATCGTCGGCAACGTCAATGATATAATCTCTCACCGGAATGGTGAGACGCATTGGCGGCAGTTCATAGCCGACATCGATAATCGAAGCGCGCGGATTGTCATCGTATTCGGGCGCATAGATCATCAGATATTCGTTGCCGTCGCGGTCGATACGGGAACGCTGAAGAATGTCGCCGTAACGATCATAGATCGTGACAATCTGGTTCCCGCCGGGGCGAACGATGGTTTCGCGGGTACGTCCACGCGGCAATTCATCATAATAAGTCTGCTCGGCATCGCGGCGTAGCCTCGGGCGGTCATCCCCGCGAACGAAGATACGGTCGCCGACATCCAGGATGACGCGGTTGTCGACTTCCTCGATCACTTTGACGTTCGTGACATTGTTCGTCACGTTATTAACCGTCGTATTGTTTATGACTGTGTTGTTCACCACCGTGTTGTTGACGATATTGGTGGTTTCCGGCACGGCAAAGACAGGCGCTTCCTTGATCCGAGTGCCTTCTTCCTTGAGATTGGCCTCGATCTTCTGCGGCAGCGCTGCCTTCACTTCTTCCGGAATAGCGACCTGCGCCGCCGCATCATTTGCGGGTGGCGGGGCATTTTCCTCGGCTGAGCGCTGCTGCTCGCGCTGCTTGCGGCGATCTTCACGCGACTGGCTTCCCCCGGAATTGTCGGCATCCTTGTCGCTGTCGAGAATGGCGGCGCCATTTTCAACCGGCAAGACAACTGTGTCGTCGGTCTTCGCGGGATCTTTGGCAATCTCCTGCTTTTCCTCGGTCGAGCGCTGATCGACTATTTCCGGCGCAGGCTTTTGCTGGCCGTCGGTCGATTGCGGCTGTTCCACCGGTTGCGCAGGCTGCGCTTCGTTCTGTGGAGCTTCTGTTGCTTTCGGCTCCTGCGGCGGAACTTCTTCCGGATGCTCAACGATGGACTCTTCTGCAGGTTCTTTCTGCTGAGGCGTCGCCGGAGATGCTTCTGCCGGTTGCTCGGCAGGCTTTTCCGCTTGCGGAGCAGGAGCTTCCTTCCCGGGCTTCTCGGGTGCGGGTTGCTCGGGTTTCGCTTCGGGCTCACTTGCAGGAGCTTCCTTCACAGGTTTTTCGGTGGGCGCTGTCTGCTCCTGCTGTTCAGCATCCTTGCGAGCAGCCTCTTCCTCTGCCTTCTTCTGTTCTTCGGCGCGACGCTGGGCTTCTTCTTCAGCAGCCTTCTGCTGCTGTTGTTCGCTCTGGCGCTGCGCCTCCTCCTCGGCTTTTTTCTGCTCGGCCGCCTGCTTGGCCTGTTCTTCGGCCTGCTTCTGCGCTTCGCGCTCTGCTGCCTTCTGTTGTTCCTCGGCTTGTTTCTGTGCTTCTCGTTCGGCAGCCTTCTGCTGCTCTTCGGCCTGGCGCTGCGCCTCCGCTTCCGCAGCTCGTTTCTGCTCTTCCGCCTGACGCTGGGCTTCTTCCTGAGCGGCTTTCTGCTGTTGTTCTTCCGCCTGACGACGGTTTTCTTCGTCGGCAGCGCGCTGTTGCTCCTCAGCCCGGCGCGCTTCTTCCTCTGCCGCCTTTTGCTGTTCCTCAGCCTCGCGCTGTTGCAGCAATTGCTCGTCGGATGGCTGGTCCCCATTCTCCTGCGCCAACAGGATTGGAGCCGTCAGCGTATCTGCGAGCACGGGCTGCGCGAGAATGGAGGCCGACAGAACCGGCACCGCAACCGTGGCAAGAAGCTTCGAACGAATAGACATATATCCTTCTCCTTCTGGAAGGCAGAATTGGTGTGCGTCTGCCCATGGATTCGCAGGCAAGGACGCCGTACGTCGCCAGCGGTACCCACTGAATTGGGACAAATTCCGGCGACTTCACAAATCCGTTATCGCAATCCACATGAACGCAGGCTGAACTCAACCGTTCCTGAATTGAGAGATTTTTCGCATTCTTTTAGCCAGAAGTTCTATACCTTCCGCGATGCGGTTGAGTGGAATTGAAGAATAGGCGATGCGAAAATAACGGCATGGCCGGTCGTCGCTCCAGAAGAACGGCGCTCCGGACTCTATCAGCACGCCGTCCTCTCGCAGATCACGTGCGAGCTTGTCGGCATCCATGCCTTCAGGTCCCTCGATCCAGAACGCAGTACCGCCAAACGCGGACTTGCCCGCGATTTTCAAACCTTCCCGATCGAGAGCCTCGATCATGGCTATGTGACGCTTGTGATATTCGATCCGCATTCGGTGAATGACTGCATCATAATGGCCAAGCGCCAGAAAATAGGCGGCAGTTCGTTGCAGATGTCCGGGCGGATGACGCAGCATCAGCGCGCGCAACGCCCTCGCCTCGCGAATGACGGGAGCCGGGGCGACGAGATAACCGAGCCGAAGTCCCGGAAAAAGCGATTTGGAGAAGCTGCCCACATAGAGAACGCGACCATACTGGTCGAGCGATTTCAACGCCGGGGTCGGTGGCTGGAGAAAGCTCATCTCGAATTCGTAATCGTCCTCGACGATGACGAAATCTCGTTCCGCCGCCGCTTCCAGCAACGCGATACGCCGCGCCCGGGGCATGGTGGCGGCTGTGGGGGATTGATGACTTGGCGTAACGAAGACCGCGTCAATCCCGTCCGGCAGAAGTTCGGGCGGCAAGCCGCCTTCATCGACATCAAGTGCCGTAACGCGGGCTCCCGTCAGATGGAGCGTAGCGCTGATATCCGGATGGCCAGGATTCTCGCATACGACATGCGAACTCCGCGTCAAAAGCAGATGGCTGATGATCCAAAGCGCGTTCTGTGCGCCAACCGTAACCAATATCTCGTCCGGCTCCGCGCGTATCCCTCGGCTCGGCAGCGTACGGGAGCGGATGTAATTGACAAGTTCAACATCGTCCGCCGCGGCGAAATCACCTGCCATGAGGATGAAATCTTCCCGAGCAAGCGCACGCCGGGCGCAATCGCGCCATGCGGCCAGGTCGAACAGGGTCTGATCCATCTGGCCATAAAGGAACGGATAGCGGTATTTTCGCCAATCCAGCGGCTTGCGGATGGTCTTGGCGATATTGAAGCCGGGACGCAGTTTGGACGACCAGTCAACAGCGGTGTCGGGGGTCTGCAAGAAATCCCTGTCGGGATGACTGATGGGCGGTGTCGTGGCCACATGGTAGGCGCTGCGCGAACGCACTTCCAGATAGCCTTGGGAAACAAGTTCCTGATAGGCAAGCGTTACCGTCAGGCGCGAGACTTTCAGATAATCAGCCAGCCCTCGCGTCGACGGCATGCGCGCGCCCGGGAGAACGGCCCCAGACAGAATGGCCGATACAGTGGTTTCACGGATCTGCGATTGCAATCCGGTATTTCGGCTGCCGTCTATGAAGAATATCGTTGGCGAAACGGCGTCCAAAGCCCTGCTCCATTAGTAAATCTGCAACTGCGCCTCGGTTTGCGTCAGTTTTTCCGCTTCATGCTCCACTTAGCAATAGCGTTTCTTCTTTCTGATTTTCCCCATGGAATAATTGGGCCTGGCGAAAGTGTGTACATGTCCGCATCTCCGGCGGCACCGTCGCCGCCGCCAAACTGGACTTATTGACTATTCCAACTGGATATAAGGCAAATGTGATGACGTGGCTATCGTTTGTAATCGGAACTGGAGATTGGCGAAAAACGCCAACGGTCATGACCAAGTCAGACATGGTTCTTAAATGGAAGGGGAACTCCATGAACTATTTCAACAGCATAAAACGGGTGGTGTTATTTTCAGCCGCAGCAGCGCTTTCCACGTCTGCGGCCTATGCCGAAACCACGGTCGTGGTCGGTTATCAGCAGATCGTAGGGCCGTTTCTGACTGCGATTGCCAACGGAAAATTCGATGCGGCCGCCAAGGAGGCCGGATACAAGATCGACTGGCGCCAGTTCGCATCGGGCGGAGATATTTCCACAGCCCTTGCGTCCGGCAACGTGCCGGTAGGCGTGATCGGCTCGACAGGCATCGCGGCAGCTGCCACACGCGGGGTCGACCTCCAGCTCTTCTGGATCCTCGATAATATCGGCAAGTCGGAAGCACTGGTGGCGCGCGAAGGCTCCGGCATCGAGAAGCCGGAAGATCTCAAGGGCAAGAAGATCGGCGTGCCGTTCGTCTCGACCTCCCACTTTCATCTTCTCGTCGGCATGGACGACATCTGGAAGATCAATCCACGCGATGCGGAAATCCTCAACATGACGCCGCCGCAAATCGTTGCCGCTTGGCAGCGAGGCGATATCGATGCGGCCTATGTCTGGCCCCCTGCTCTTTCCGAAATTCTCAAGTCGGGCAAGGAAATTGCCAATTCGGAAGAAATTGGCGCAAAAAGTGTTCCGACTTTCGACGGGCTCGTGGTCGACAAGAGTTTCGCCAGCGAGAATCCGAAATTCATGACCGCCTTCACCGCCGTGCTCAAGGATGCCTATGCCGACTACAAGGCCAATGGTGGCCAGTGGACGGCAGATTCAGACCAGGTGAAGGGTATGGTCAAGCTGATCGGCGGCAATGCCGCTGACATACCCGGCGCGCTCGCACTGTTGTCCTTCCCAACAGTGGAAGAACAGGCCTCACCGAGCTGGCTCGGCGGTGGCAAGGACAGCGGCGCGCTCAAATCTGTCACCCAGAGCGCAAAATTCCTCGTCGATCAAAAACAGCTCGACAAGGCTCTGGACGACTATAGCGGCAACGTAAATGGCAGTTTTGCCGAAGCAGCCGCAAAGTAATTACGTGAAGTAATTCAAGCGCCTCCACCAGCGCATGTCTTTGAGGGACAGTCGCTGCACCGAGACGGTTCCTGCAATGATGCAACCTTTGGTTTATGCTGGAACCGCTTTCTCGTTCCCGAAAGGTGACGTTATGGAAACTTTGAACGTATCGAATGTCAGTCTGACCTATCCCGGTCTTTATGTGGAAGAAGCCGTGATTGCACTGAAGGGTGTCAATCTGCGGATCGACAGCGGGGATTTCGTGGTGGCGCTGGGTGCGTCCGGCTGCGGCAAGACCACGCTTCTCAATCTGATGGCTGGTTTCATGATCCCGTCATCCGGAGAAATCACGTTGGGTGGACGCCAGGTGCGCGGCCCCGGCGCCGACAGGGGTGTCGTGTTCCAGAAACACGCACTTCTTCCCTGGCTCAATGTCATCGACAACACCGAGTTCGGCCTGAAGCTTCAAGGCGTGCCGAAGGCAGAGCGCCGCGCACGCGCCACAAGAAACCTGGCCCTGGTAGGCCTGCAGGATTTTCATAATCACAAGATCTACCAGCTCTCCGGCGGAATGCAGCAGCGCGTGGGCATCGCCCGCGCTCTTACCTGCGATCCGGCGATGCTGCTCATGGACGAGCCGATGGCGGCGCTCGATGCACTCACCCGCGAGACGATCCAGGAGTTGCTGTTGCGGGTCTGGCAGGTGACCAACAAAATGTTCTTCTTCATCACTCACAGCGTCGAAGAAGCCCTGTTTCTCGGTTCGCGCCTGATCGTCATGTCGCCGCGTCCCGGACGGATCACTCACACCTACGATCTGGATTTCAACCGACGCTTTCTGGAATGCGGTGACGCGCGCGCCGTCAAGTCCAGTCCCGATTTCATCAAGATGCGTGAGACAATTCTGGGGATTATCTATGGCGATGAACGTGCATCAGGAAACCCGGAACTGGTCCATGCTTGAGTTCGTCACTCGGGCACGACCAGTCAAACCCGGTAAAATCTATGGCGCCCCCGGCGATGGCAACAGCGGCTTCATCAGCCTTGTGACCGCACTGATCTTGCTGGGGCTCTGGTTTCTCGTAACTGGAATGGGGTGGGTCAAGCCGCTGTTTCTCCCCTCTCCCTTTGCGGTCTATGGCAAGTTCATGGTGGCGATGACCGACGGTGTGGCAAACTCCACTCTGGCCGAACATACGCTCGCCAGCCTTGGACGCGTATTGGGCGCTTTCGCGATTGCCTGTGTCACGGCAATTCCGATCGGCATCATGATGGGGATGAGCAGTTTCGTTCGCGGCGTGCTGGACCCGATTATCGAGTTCTACCGTCCGTTGCCGCCGCTTGCCTATCTGCCCCTGATCATCATCTGGCTCGGCATCGGCGAATTTCCGAAGGTGTTCCTCATCTTCCTCGCCATCTTCGCGCCGATGGCTATTGCGGCGAGAGCCGGTGTTCGCTCGGTCTCGACGGAACAGATCCATGCCGCCTACGCCATGGGCGCATCCCGGACCCAGGTGATAACCCAGGTCATCATGAAAGCGGCAATGCCGGAAATCTTCACCGGCATGCGCATCGGCATCGGTGTGGGCTGGACGACGCTGGTTGCCGCGGAAATGGTGGCAGCACATCGCGGGCTTGGCTTCATGGTGCTCAATGCCGCGCAGTTTCTGGCAAGCGACACCGTCATCATGGGCATCATAGTCATAGGCGTGTTCGCTTTCGCCTTCGACCTCCTGATCCGCTATCTGGAAAAGGTGCTTATTCCGTGGAAGGGCAAAATCTGACGATGCCTCGACCGCATTAACAACCCGCCCGAAATCCAGTTCGCAACATCAACCGCGCGGCAGTGCTGCCGCGCCACGGGCAGGCTTTGCCCGAAAACAAGACGCATACCAGACTTGGCAGGGAGCAACCGAATGTCCGCAGGGCAACTCACAGAGAAACATTTTTCCGATCTTTTCGACGCCTTCAACCGGCACGACATCGACGCGATCATGGCCTTTTTCGCCGATGATTGCGTGTTCTTCACCATCGGCGGCGATGAGGTCTACGGCACCCGCATCGAAGGCAAGGACGCCATTGCCAAGGCTTTCTCCGGGGTTTGGGCTGCCATGCCCGACGTGAGGTGGGACGGACACCGGCATTTCGTGAGCGGCGACCGCGCCGTATCCGAATGGACCTTTCGCGGGACCGATGCCAGCGGCGCGCGCGTCGAGGCCGAAGGCTGCGATCTCTTCACACAGCGCGGCGGCAAGATCGTCCGCAAGCAGGCATTCCGCAAGAACCGGCCTTTGCTGAAGGCGTAAGCCCCAACATTGTCCGTCGGTGAATTGGAGGACCGACATATGGATACCCACACGCTCAACAGTTTCTCGGCCACCCAACCATTCGATCCCGCCTATGATCCGGTGGTCTCAAAAACGCCGGGACAAGGCCGTGACTATGCGCCGACCTATTGGATCGGAACCGCCGGTTCCGCGCCGGAAGATGACGGCCCCATTCGGGGCGACGTTGACGCAGATGTCGTCATCGTCGGTTCTGGTTACACGGGTCTTTCGGCAGCGATCCACCTTGCCCGCGACCATGGCGTCAAGGCTACGGTACTGGAAGCGAACGGCGTGGCCTGGGGATGCAGTACCCGCAATGGCGGACAGGCGCAGATTTCCGCCGGACGGCTCAAGCGATCGCAATGGATCGAGCGTTGGGGCGTGGACGTTGCCCGCAAGCTGCACAGGGAAATCGCCGAAGGTTTCGATCTCTTCCGGTCTCTGATTGCCGAACCCGAAATCGATTGCGACCCGCAGGACGGCGGTCATCTCTACATCGCTCATCGTGAGAAGGTTCTCCCATCGCTGGAGAAGGAATCCCGCCTGCTGAATGACGTGTTCGGCTATCGCACACGGATGGTCAGCCGCGATGAAATCCACCGCGACTTCATCCGCGATCAGGAAGCACGCGGTGCGATGTACGAACCGGACGGGATGGGCATTCACGCCGCAAAGTTGGCCTTCGGCTATCTCCGGCTTGCCCGCAAGCTTGGAGCGAAGGTACACACTTCAAGCCCCGTTCTAAGTTGCCGCAAGAGCGGCAGTGTTTTCCACCTCAACACGCCGAACGGCACGGTCAAGGCGCGACAGGTGTGCTTTGCGACGGCAGGGTATACCTCCCCCGGTCTTCATCCGCTCACCCGCTACCGGCTGATGCCGGTGCTGTCGAATTCCATCGTCACGCGGCCGCTGACAGCGGAGGAAATCGAGGCATGCGGTCCGAAAACGGGCATCCCGCTGACCGATACACGCACGCTTCGCCACTATTACCGATTTCTGCCGGATGGGCGGATGCAGATCGGCAGCCGCAGCGCCATTACAGGAGCTGATGCTCCAAACCCGAAGCACTACGATCTTCTGCTTTCTGGCCTTTACCGAAAATTCCCGGCCCTGAAAGGCGTCAAGATCGACTATTCCTGGTGGGGCTGGGTCGATGTCAGCCATGACATGATGCCCCGCATCTACCGTCCCGACCCGGCGCAGGAAATCTATTATGCCATGGGTTATGGCGGCAATGGCGTGATGTATTCGGCGCAGGCCGGACGCCGCGTCGCCCAATTGATGACAGGTGGCGGACAGGGACTGGACCTGCCGATCTTCACCTCCGAGTTGCCGAGCTACGGCATGCTCACTCCATTCAGGCGCATAGGCCAGCGCGCAATGTATCGCTGGTATGCGCTGAAAGACGAAGTTCTCTGAATTCCAAGGAAAGGTACGCGCCATGAAAATGACGACGGAAGAGGCATTTGTTAAGGTTCTACAGATGCACGGGATAGAACATGCATTTGGCATCATCGGTTCTGCGATGATGCCGGTGTCTGATCTTTTTCCAAAGGCAGGCATTACCTTCTGGGATTGCGCACATGAGACGAATGCGGCGCTGATCTGCGACGGCTATACGCGTGTGACCGGTAAGATGGGCATGGCCATTGCCCAGAATGGCCCCGGCGTGACCGGCTTCGTGACCGCCATCAAGACGGCCTACTGGAACCACACGCCCATGCTGCTTGTCACGCCGCAGGCTGCCAACAAGACCATTGGTCAGGGCGGCTTTCAGGAAGTGGACCAGATGGCGCTGTTCGAGGAAATGGTCTGCTATCAGGAAGAAGTGCGCGATGCGACCCGCATTCCCGAAGTGCTGAACCGGGTGATTGAGAAGGCATGGCGCGGTTGCGCTCCGGCACAGATCAACGTTCCGCGCGATTTCTGGACGCAGGTCATCGATGTTGACCTGCCGCAAATCGTGCGTTTGGAGCGCCCGAGCGGCGGTCGCGAGGCGATTGCCGAAGCCGCAAAGCTTCTGACGGAAGCAAAATTCCCGGTTATTCTCAACGGCGCGGGTGTCGTCATCGGGGGCGCGATCCCGGAATCCATTGCTCTTGCCGAAAGGCTCGATGCGCCGGTCTGTTGCGGCTATCAGCACAATGATGCCTTTCCCGGCACCCATCCGCTGTCCGTAGGCCCACTCGGCTATAATGGTTCGAAGGCCGCGATGGAACTGATCGCCAAGGCTGACGTTGTTCTGGCCCTCGGCACCCGCCTCAATCCATTTTCGACACTGCCCGGCTATGGCATTGATTACTGGCCGAAAGATGCAAAGATCATTCAGGTTGACATCAATCCGGACCGCATCGGGCTCACCAAGAAAATCTCGGTCGGCATTTGCGGTGATGCCAGGCAGGTTGCACAGCAGATACTCGATCAACTGGGAGCCAATGCGGGCAACACAGGTCGCGATGAGCGTAAGCAACTCATCCATCAGCGCAAGTCCGCCTGGCTGCAGCAGCTTTCCTCAATGGATCATGAGGATGACGATCCCGGCACACAGTGGAATGCGGAGGCAAGGGACCGCGAAAAGGACCGCATGTCGCCGCGACAGGCATGGCGCGCCATTCAGGCCGGCATGCCGAAAAACGCCATCATGTCGACCGACATCGGCAATAATTGCGCCATCGGCAATGCCTATCCAAGCTTCGAGCAAGGCCGCAAATATCTGGCGCCGGGCATGTTCGGCCCTTGCGGATATGGCTTTCCTTCCATCGTCGGCGCGAAAATCGGCCAGCCCGACACGCCGGTGGTCGGTTTTGCAGGCGACGGTGCGTTCGGCATCTCCATGAACGAGATGACCTCCATCGGCCGCAAGGGTTGGCCTGCGATCACCATGGTCATCTTCCGCAACTATCAATGGGGGGCCGAAAAGCGCAACACGACGCTTTGGTACGACAATAACTTTGTCGGCACAGAGCTCAATCCGAACCTGAGCTACGCCAAGGTGGCTGATGGCTGCGGCCTCAAGGGTGTGACCGTTGATAGCCAGCAGGCGCTCACCGAAGCCTTGCAGACGGCGATCGACGAACAGGCAAAGGGTGTGACCACCTTCATCGAAGTGGTGCTCAACCAGGAACTGGGCGAACCGTTCCGCCGCGATGCAATGAAAAAACCGGTTGTCGTGGCGGGCATCGACAAGGCCGACATGCGCCAGCAGATGCCGGTTTGACGATGATGCCGGGAGGTTTTCCTCCCGGCCACTCCGGGGAAACACACTTCCATGCTGCCATTAGAAAAGATTTTTGAAAAAGCGCGTTCGAGGCCGCGTCACATCGTGCTGGCCGAGGGCGAAGACCCGCGCATAATCGACGCGGCGCTGCGTGCGGAGCGCGAAGGCATTGCCCGCATCACGCTTATGGGGTCCGAAAACGTTGTAGGCAATGGATCATCAATTGCAGTTATCGATCCCAAGATATCGGATAGAAGTGTAGATTATGCGCACAAACTCTACCAGCTGCGCCAGGCCAAGGGCATGACGGAAGAACAGGCCGAGGCGATGGTGAGGACGCCGCTCGGCTTTGCTGCCATGATGGTGCGTGAAGACGATGCCGATGGAACGGTTGCCGGTGCGGTTGCGACGACAGCTGATGTGGTTCGCCACGTGTTGCAGATCATCGGCAAGGCCGAAGGAGCATCGCTTGTTTCAAGCTTTTTCCTGATGCTTTTATGTCAGACCTATCATCAGAAGAAAGGCGCTTTCGTCTTTGCCGATTGCGGGCTCGTGGTGGAACCGGATGCCGTACAGCTTGCCGATATCGCCATTCAGTCGGCAGACTCTTACCGCCAGCTTACCGAAAAAGACGCAGCCGTCGCCATGCTGTCCTTCTCCACCGGCGGCAGTGCCGCGCATGAGCGCGTGTCGAAGGTGGTGCAGGCGACGCGGACGGTCAGAGACCGGAAGCCTGATCTGTGCATCGATGGCGAACTTCAATTCGACACGGCTTTTGTGGAGGCGATCAGCCACGCAAAATCGCCGGATTCACCGTTGAAAGGCAACGCCAACGTGTTCGTTTTTCCCAATCTCGAGGCCGCCAATATCGGCTACAAGATTGCCCAACGCATCGGTGGCGCGCAGGCCATCGGTCCCGTGCTTCAGGGTCTGGCCAAACCGGCCAACGACCTTTCCCGCGGTTGCAGCGCTGACGATGTCCTCCACATGATCGCTATAACCGTCAATCAGGCAAAGTGAGGACATCGCGCTATTTGCAACAGCTAGGGCTTGAGGAAGCGCGCGGCTATGTCATAGAGAAACTGCGGCAGCACGGTAAAGGCATAGGGAGCGTAGACCCGTTCCAGCCGCTGATGGTACTCGCGGCCCCAAGGACCGATATTCACCACAGGATATGAAAGCGCCTTCGGATTGGCACGGTCTATGAATTGAGCTGCCGGTGTGTTGGCCGCAATGACCTCACTATCCGCCGCATCCGGCACATGGCCGAAGAAACTCATATCGGAGATACCGGCAAATATCTCCCGATACCGGATAGTCGTATCGAACTGGCGCTCCGCATCCACACGTGCGGTTTCCAGAGCTTCTGCAAAACGCTGTTCTTCTACAGTTTCAACTCCCATGCGAACATGCGGATAGACGAGACTTCCAAAGCCGATAACGACCGTCGGGCCAGTAACGCGCGCCTCCGCGACCATTCGGTCCACAAGTTCGCGCGTAATGAGGAGCGGGTTGTCGCTGCTTGAAAGTTCAGATTCCAAGGCTGTAATCCGTTCCAGCGCTGCATCGCCGCCAACGCGCCGAACCTCCTCGCGCAACTCGGCTGTGGTCAGAATTCGGCCCTTGTGATTGACGTTGGCCTCGCTGCCGACCAGCTTTGCAAACCGGTCCGCCTCGACATTGAAATGTGTGATTGCGCGATCCAGCGCCTCGCCGACAATCGACTTGAAACGCTGAAAGAGGGCATCTGGCGAGACAGAATGGGTCAGCCAGTTGAACGCAACCCATGTCCGTTCCGGCGTGGTCACTTCATAACCGCCCCGGAAATCTCGTGCTTCAAGACAGATAGGCGGAGGCGAGACCTCACCGTCGCCCGTATCGCAAACAGCCGCATTGGCTTCGACCGCCCGCATGATTTCGGACGCGATGAGATGCGCGCTGACACCTTCGAACGGATAGCTCGCATGGGAAGGCTGGCCAACCACGAAAGCAAAGGGAAGCTGTTTGCCGATGGTGCCACGATAGATGGCGCGGCCTTCCGCACCCTCGCCCTGATCGCTTGTCGCATCCAGATTGATACCGGCAGCGATATCGAGGCCCCAACGTTCGACAAGTTCCGGCAGGGCGTCGCGCAGACTGCGCATTCCCCGCGACCCGCGTTCTTCATCAGGTGTAGCGAACAGTATCAAATTGCCTTCCCGGTCCGGCTGTTGCGAGAAACGTTCCAATACCGCAATGCCTGCGGCGACCCCGCTTTTCATGTCGAGCATGCCTCGGCCGGGAATGTAATTTCCGCTCCTGAAATCGGCGAGAGCCTTTTCCTCGTTCGGTGCAAGTGGACGGCTCGAAAGGTCAGCAAGAAGCGCTTCGAGCAAGGCATCGGGTTCGAATGCCAAATGTTTCAAATCCCGGTAATTGCCGGTTTCCACCACATCGAAATGGCCGGCCAGCGCCAAAGTCCGCCGCCCGGTGCCGCGAACGACCGCAACGACATTCCTGGTCATTGGCGAACCGTGGCTGTCGATGACAGCAATGTCGTCAGGATTTTCCTGGAAGTAGGGAATCTCGCGCAAAAGTTCGGCAAGCTTGGGTCCGAACGATGCCTCGTCACGTGTTCCGGTCTCACTTGGCCATTTCACCATGCGATAGGAGAGTTCTCGCACCCGTTCCGTCGGGTTCCATTCATTTGGGCTTGCCACGGTCTTTCCTCGCTCAATAGTTCCCCGTCTCCGTACCTTGGGCAAGGTACAGGCGGGTCATGATCTGTTTTAAAAAGTCACTTACTGGTTGAGATGCTTTTTCAGGAACGCACGCGTTCTCTCATTTTCCGGATTGGTGAAGATCACATCCGGCTTGCCTTCCTCCACCACGACGCCCTTGTCCATGAACAGCACCTTGTCGGAGACTTCAGCCGCGAAACGCATTTCATGGGTCACGATCAGCATGGTCATATGCTCCTGCGCGAGCTGTTTCATGACTTGATTGACCTCCTCGACCAGTTCCGGATCGAGCGCGGATGTCGCTTCGTCAAACAGCATGACTTTCGGCTGCATCGCCAGTGCGCGGGCGATTGCCACACGCTGCTTCTGGCCGCCCGACAGACGCGACGGATACATGGAAGCCTTGTCGGCGAGACCGACTTTCTTCAAAAGGGAAACGGCCAGTTCCTGGGCTTCCTGCTTGCTCTTGCCCTTCAACTTGATAGGCCCGAGTGTGATGTTTTCCATAACATTGAGATGCGGGAACAGATTGAAGTGCTGGAAAACCATGCCCATCTGCTGGCGCACGGCATTGATATGCCGCTCGAAGGCACGTCCGCTCAACGACTGGTTCACCTGTACGCCGTCAAGCAGAATCTGGCCCGAATTGACTGTTTCCAGATGGTTGATGGAGCGAAGCAACGTGCTTTTACCGGAACCGGAAGGACCGATAATGGCAATGATCTGGCCGCGTTCGACCGACAGGTTGATGCCTTTGAGAACCTCGAGTGCGCCATAAGCCTTGTGGACGTCGCGCACTTCCACCATGGGTTTGCTGTTGCTCATCGGTAAGCCTCGACTTTCTTTTCCATCCAGTGCAATCCGGCTTCCAGGATGAGATTGAGTGCGTAGAAGATCACTGCGGCAGTGATGTAGAATTCAAATGGACTGTAGGTTTCACTGATCGCCTGCTGCGATGCATGCACCAGCTCGGTGATCCCGATTACCGACACGAGAGCCGTGTCCTTAAGAAGGGCAATCAGGTTGTTGCCCACCTGCGGCAGCGCATTGCGCACGGCCTGCGGTACGATGATGTAGCGCAAGGTCTGACCGCTGCCGAAGCCTAGCGAACGGGCGCCTTCGTTCTGCCCCGGATCGACGGTCAGGATCGCAGTGCGGAAAAGATCGGAATTATAAACCGCGAAATGCAGGCCAAGGCCTATAACGCCGGTCCACATGGCGGGAATGTTGATGCCGATCTGCGAGAGGCCATAGTAGAGCAGGAAGAGCTGCAGGAGCAGAGGCGTGCCCATGAACAGCCAGATGAAGAAACGAACAGGATACCGTACCAGCCAGTTGCCGTAAAGGACGAGCAAGGCAAACGCGATGCCGCCGAAGAAGCTGACGATAGATGAGGACACAGCGATGATGAGCGTCCACCAGACGCCGGTCATCAGCAGTTCGGTATAAGGCGGGACGATGGAGAAATCGAGTTGCATGGTGTCACCGCCTATTTGAGTGCGTAGCGGGCTTCGAGGAAATCGACGAAGCGTGCAACGATATAGATGAGGACCATGTAGATGGCCGCAGCGATCCCGAAGATTTCAAAGGGCCGGTAGGTCGAGCCGATGAAGCGCTGGGCCGTATACGTCAGTTCGACCACCGAAATCGCTGAAACCAGAGCGGACCCCTTGATGAGCATCACGGTGTTGACGCCGAGCGAGCGGATCATCAGGCGGGCTGCCTGCGGCAGCACTACAAAGCGCATCGACTGTCCGCTGCTGAAACCGATGGAACGGGCAGCTTCGTTCTGGCCGGCATCCACCGTCAGAATGGCGCCTCGCATGGCTTCGGCGTAATAGGCGCCGATATTGAGCCCGAGGCCAATGGCACCGGCTGCGAACGGCTCAAGATTGATGCCGATCTGCGGCCCGCCGAAATAGAGAACGAAGAGCTGCAGAAGACACGGGGTGCCGCGAAACACGCTGACGTAAGCGGCTCCGATAAAACGCAAGGGCCAGAAGCGCGATAGCTTCGCTGCTGTGGCAAGCGCGCCGACGCTCAGTCCTATAAGAATGGCCAGCGCCGATATTTCGACGGTAACCAGGGCGGCTTCCAGAAAATATGGAAAGACCTCCGCCATCAAAGAGAAATTCATCATCTCCCCTTTCCTGTCTGGAGAACCAAGTCGGAAAGACATGTTGCCGGGACAATTGTGGAACAGCCATCCCGGCAAGGGGTTTCAAATAGTTAGCGGATGTCGCGGCCGATCCATTTGGTCGAGATCTTCTCGTAGGTGCCATCGGCCTTCATGTCGTCGAGGGCCTTGTTGATGGCATCCTTCAGCTCGGGATTACCCTTGCGCAGGGCGATGCCGACATTGTCGGTGCCCTGAAGCTCAGGCGTATCGAGCTGGCGAACCTTCTCGCCGCTTTCCTTGATGGCGATCAGGATCGGAATATCATCCGAAGCAATGGCGTCGACGCGGCCTGAACGAAGCTCCAGCAGCAATTCCGGAATGCCCTTATAGGTGCGAACCGTCCAACCGCCCTGCTCGCGCGCCCACTTGTCGCTGGTTTCACCAAGCGTAACGGCGATGGTCTTGCCCTGCTTCAGTTCGTCCATGGACTTGATCGGGGAAGCTTCCGTCACGAAGATGCCACGGCCACCACGATAATAAGGGCCTGCAAAATCGACGGCCTTTTCACGTTCGGGCGTGATGCTCATGCTCCCGACGACCACATCGAACTTGCCCGCGCGCAGACCGGCAATGATGCCATCGAAAGCTGTGGTTACGACAACCGGCTTCACACCAAGGCGCTTGGCGATTTCAGTGCCGATATCGACGTCGAAGCCAACAACCTGGTTCTGACCGTCGACAAAGCTGAATGGCGGGAAAACGCCGCTCATGCCGATGCGCAATTCACCGCTCTGCTTGACCTTTTCAAGGTCATTCGCCTGCGCGGGTGCGAGCATCATCAGTGCACCGATGCCAGCGGCAACAAGTGAAGACAGAAGAGTTTTCATTTCGTTTTCTCCTAAGTGATCGTGACGCGATCACGGGCGACGCCCGTTCCGAGCGCCCGGCTGGACGCATCTTTCCAGATCACCGACGCCTGAAGGGCGGCGGCAAATTGCTCGGGAAAACAGATTCGGAACAGGCAAGATCGTCGCATCCTGGTGATCCAGGAGCGGAAAACGAAACGTTTCATCGATCCACCTCCGAAATTCCCCCGCCGGTTGCGTTGCTGCTTGTCCGGCTTGTTTGTTTTCAAGCACGCTAACGGAGCAAAGGATCAACGAAAACGCCAATTCTGTATAGAAAAGTCCAGCAATCTGCGATAAACGCAATCAAGCTGACGAAATCGTCAAAAGGCGGTGTGACGATGGATGATCTGGATCAACGATTAATCTCGGAACTGCGTATCAATGCACGCGCATCGATCCCGACGCTGGCAAGCATCCTTGGGGTAGCGCGCGGTACGATCCAGAGCCGGATGGAGCGTTTGATCGCATCGGGCGTCATTGCTGGCTTTACGGTCCGGCTGAAAGATCATGGGTCTACAGACATGATCCGTGGCATCATGATGATCGAACTGACTGGACGAAACATCAAAAGCGTTATCGCGACATTGCGTAAAAATCCGGGCTTTTCCGCAGTGAACACGACAAACGGCACCTGGGACCTGATCGCCGAGATCGAAGTCCCCAATATGAATGAATTTCACCGGCTGGTAACAGGCATTCGTGCCATGGACGGGATCGCGAAGTCCGAGACGCACATCTTTCTCGGACCCGCATAAGTCCCGACGGATTATTCGGCGGCTTCCGCCACGTATCCGAACTGCGTAACGCCTTGTGGCGCCGAAACGCCGGGCAGAATACGACCATCATCCACCGGCGCGCCCATCTGGATAGTCATGGGAATGACACCGGCCCAGATGGGCAGCGCATAATCGGCATCGTCATCCTTCGGCGGGCCGGAACGGACTTTTGCCGAAGCCTCGTTCAGTTCCAGTTCGAGAAGCATGGTGGCCTTCAGTTCCTTTGCCATCATCGGGCGCAATCCTTCCCAGCGACCGGGGAAAAGGCCGTTTACGAAACTGCGCAGGTGATGCTCCTTCATCGCGACGTCGGAAACTTTGCGCGCTGTCCCAAAAGCCATGACTGAGCGATAATTGCAGGAATGATGAAACGCGGAACGTGCGAGAACCAGCCCGTCGAGCAGGGTAAAACTGACGCAGACTTCCGCCTGGTCGCAGCTTTCCAGCATTCGGCTGGCGGAGGAGCCGTGCCAGTAGATGAAATTGCCTTCCCGCCAGACAAGCGTCGGCGTGACATAGGGCGTTCCGTTGAACACATAGGCCACATGTGCCAGAGGTTGGGCATCAATGATTGCATGAACCGTGGCTGCATCATAGGCGCCGCGTTCGTGCAGGCGCTTTACGCGACTGCGGTCGGTGGGGGCTTTCGTCATGGCCGATATTTCTCCTTTATATCTGGCCAAACTGCCTGCATAGTGGCTTTGACAAAATAGCCACTTTGATCGAATACGAAGATGCCAATTTCCAATACACTTCCGGAGTTCGGGATCAATCGCGGCAGCGATATTCCGCTTAGCGCCCAGTTGGTTGACCAGATCAGGCAAGCCGTTTTAGCCGGACGGCTGAAGCCCAATGCCAGACTGCCGTCCACCCGCGCCTTGTCCTTGGAGCTTGGCTTGTCGCGAACAACGGTCCTTGCGGCATTCGATCAGTTGATTGCCGAAGGTTATCTGGAGGGAAGGCTGGGTTCGGGCACTCACGTCGCCGCTGAACTTCCCGACAGCAGCCTGACCGTAAATCAACCGCCTCTTCAAGTGATAGACCAGCTGCATTTTCATCGGGAGAATCCAAAGCCCTTTCGTCTCGGCGTCTTCGACAACGATCATTTCCCTCACGATGAGTGGGGAAAGCTACTGGGCCGCATCTGGCGGAAGCCTTCCCCGGACCTGTTGAACAGTGACGATGTATTCGGCTTTCATCCTCTGCGTTCATCGTTGGCCCGCCATTTGCACGAATGGCGCGGGATGGTCGTGTCGCCGGAGCAGATCATAATAACCGGCGGCAGCGCAGACGCGCTTTCACTGATCCGGGAAGCCTTGTTCGCCCACGGCGACAGGCTGTGGATGGAAGAACCGGGATATCCACCGGCGCGCAAGATCCTTGGCGTCAATGGCCTGGACATCATTCCTGTCCCGGTTGATGGCGGAGGGCTCGACGTTTCCAGCGGACGAAACAAGGCCGATGATGCGCGCGGTGCTTTTGTTACCCCGGCACGGCACCACCCGACAGGCGTAACCATGACCTTGGGACGCCGTCTCGAACTGATTGCCTGGGCAAGAGAACGTGATGCGATAATCATCGAGGACGATTACGACAGTGAACATCGTTATATCGGCCAGCCGCTGCCGGCGCTGATGTCGCTGGACCCGGACCGTATTCTTTATATAGGAAGCTTCTCCAAGGTCTTCTCTCCCGTCTTGCGGCTCGGCTTTCTGATCGTGCCGTCGCATAGGGTGGCGCAATTTCGGGAACTACGTCAGACGTTGTTTCCCGCGCCCTCGCCGCTCGCGCAGCCAGCCCTGTCCGCGTTCATTGAAACGGGGGCCTTTGCGCAGCACATAAGACGCATGCGCCGCATCCATGCCTCGCGCCGCCGCAAACTGATAGCTGCGCTTGCACCCGGAGAACCGAACCTGTTTCGGATTGAAGCCCCGCCTGCCGGACTATCCTTACTGTTGGCCTTGCCAGAGGGACAAAGCGATACACATCTCGCATCCGTTCTGGCAGAGGCTGATATCGAGGTTCATCCGCTATCTACGCTCTTTACAAAACTGACGCCACGCCAGGGACTTATCCTCGGCTTCTCAGGATTTGATGAAACCGCACTGGAAAATTCTGCAACAGCTTTGATAAAAATCCTCAAACAGTCGAATTAAAGAATTTGCATTAGCAATCTCGTAAACTTTGGATTCAGCTTTTCCCGGTAAGCTTTGATTAGCAATTAGCTCGGGAGGAGCGTTGCAGCCCATTTGTTTTGCGTCACGGGTGCTCATGCGTTCTTCGGTTGTATCAGTCATTGCCCTTGCCTGCGCCGCCTTGACGGGTTGTACGTCAAGCTCCGGCGTCGACAGCATCATGCTCCAGTCGAAAACCTCGGCCGAGACCACGAGTTCGGTAGTCCGCCCGGTTCCGCCCGCTCCTTTGAGTGAAATGGCGAGCGCATCCCAACCGATGCCCGCCGCCAGCCAGGAGGAAGTACTGGCATGGGCAGGCCCAATTCCGGATGCCGGTCCATTCAAGGCAGAGCCCCCAGCACCTGTTGCACCGCGACCGCAGCCACAGGAGCGACCGCAAGCCCGCATTTCGGTACCGGCTCCGGAGGTCGCGGCCTACCCACCCGTGCGCCTTGCACCGCAGGAACGATCCGGAGTCTACAGCCACCGCTTTCGCGATGCGAAGCCAATCAATTTCGGACGTTCATCGCCGCGCAAGCTGGCGGTGCATGGCGTGGATGTGTCCCGCTGGCAGGGCGATATCGATTGGGTGAAACTGCGCACGCAGGGCGCAAATTTCGCTTATATCAAGGCTACTGACGGGGGTGACCACCTCGACCCAATGTTCCGCAAGAACTGGCGCGAAGCGAAAGCCGCTGGCATCAAACGCGGTGCCTACCATTTCTTCTATTGGTGCCGCGTGGCAAGCCAGCAGGCCGATTGGTTCATCCGCAATGTTCCCAAGGAAGCCGATGCGCTTCCTCCGGTCATCGATGTGGAATGGAATGGCGATTCGTCCTGCAAGAGACGGCCATCCCCGGCGCAGGTGCGGGAAAAAATGCAGGTCTTCATGGACAAGCTGGAGCAGCATTATGGCAAGCGGCCGATCATCTACACCGCTCCCGATTTCTACGACGACAATCTGAAAGGTGCTTTCACCAATTATCCATTCTGGCTGCGCGCAGTTGCACAGCACCCATCCAAGGTCTATCCGGGTCGTCCGTGGACGTTCTGGCAGTATTCCGGATCGGGCCTGTCACAGGGCGTGAATGGCAAGATCGACCTGAATGTGTTCCACGGTTCGGAAGACGACTGGCACAGATGGCTGGCGCGTGCCGCCAGCTGATTGCCCTCAAAAGCTGGCGACAGACCAGTTTGAATGATATGAGATCATATCAGGGATAACCGAAGCTTTGCCTCGAAACCCGGCATGCAACATCGCCATGCCGGGTCGCTTGTCGCCCGCATGGTGTTACCATGAAAGGGAACGGCAAACATGGATACCCGGATATTTGTGCTGGCGCTGGCAACATTCGTTACCGGCACCGCCGAGAATATTATTGTAGGCATTCTTCCCGGCATCGCTCGCGGCCTGGATGTTTCTGTCAGCGCCGCCGGTCAGTTGACCTCAATCTTCTCTATTACCTTTGCGCTTGCCGCTCCGCTGGCGCTCTTCCTCACCACACGGTTTGAGCGGAAAGCCATTCTGGTCTCTGCGTTGGGTGTTTTCATTGCAAGCAATATCCTCGCGAGCTTGAGCCCCGATTACGGGGTTCTGTTTGCCGCGCGTATCGGGATGGCGATTGCAAGCGCAGCAGTTTGCCTGATCGCCACGATGCTGGCAACGGAATTGGTCACCCCGGCGATGCGCGGGCGCGCCATCGGAATCATATTCGTGGGTATCAGTGGTTCGATGGTCGCCGGTGTTCCCACGGGAATGATCGTCAATGAGTGGCTAGGCTGGCGCGCGGTTTTCCTTTGCCTGGCATCAGCCGCAGCTTTGGTTCTACTTCTGTCAATGCATGCATTGTCCGGCGCGGGGCGCAGCCAGCGCGGCTTGCCGCCTTATACGCCGCACCTAAAATCTTTCCGGTTGGTATCGGCGCAACTGGTTTCCATCATGATGATCGGCGGTCATTTCGTGTTGTTCGCCTATCTCACACCCTACCTTCTGGAAGCGGTACACGTCTCTTCGCAGAGAATTATATGGGCGATGTTGGCCTTTGGGCTGGCTGGCATGACGGGCGGGTATCTCGGCGGCCTGCTTGCTGACAAGCTATCGCCGCGACTAGCCATTGTGCTGACGCCACTCCTCTATCTAACGGCGTTGATGGCAATACCGGCTCCGATCAACTCCGGCACTGTTTTTGGTATGGTGCTGATGATCTGGGCTTGTTTAAGCTGGATGATATCGCCCGTCGTACAGAGTTTTCTCATGACAACCGATCCTGCGACAGCCGAGGCCGGCGTCGGGATCAACCTGTCTGCCATGCACGTGGGCGTGGCCCTCGGCACGGCAACGGGCGGGATTGCGTTAGAATACATGTCATTGCAGGCCCTGCCCTGGACGGGGTCTGTTCTGGTCGGGCTGTCCTTGCTATGTGCTCTTAGCGCTTCCCGATCTTTTCCAGGTCGTATGGCGTCGATTGATACATCTCGTTGATCCAGTTTCCGAACAGAAGATGCGCGTGGCTGCGCCAGCGATTTTCCGGCTGGCGCGTCGCATCGTCTCCGGGGAAATAATTGGCCGGAACCTTCGTGTCGGGCTGAGCCTGAATGTCGCGGAAATACTCATCCGCAAGCGATGTGGTGTCATACTCCACATGATTGAACATATGCAGCGAGCGGTGATGCGGATCGTCCAACAGACAGAGACCCGTCTCCGGACTGTCGACCAGCACCTTCAACCCGCTATCGGCCGGAATGTCGCTCTTGCGCACTTCGGTCCACCGGGAAACCGGAATCTTGAAATCATCCGAAAATCCGCGGAGATATGGTGAAGACGGAGCAAGGTTGCGCTGGCTATAGACACCCGAAGCCTTGTCCGGCAGTTCATATTTGCCCATGCCATGGAAATGATGGACGGCAGCCTGCGCTGCCCAGCATATATTCAGCGTCCGGTGCACATGGGTCTGCGTCCAGTCGAAAACACGCTGCATTTCGTCCCAATAGGTGACTTCCTCGAATTCGAGACGCTCGACCGGAGCACCCGTAATGACAAAGCCGTCAAAGCGTTGATCCCGCACATCTTCCCACGGCTGATAGAAGGACAGCATGTGATCGGCCGGCGTGTGGCGCGCCACATGGTTGGTAATCCGAACGAGCGTCAGCTCCACCTGCAACGGTGTTGCGCCGAGAAGACGCGCAATCTGCGTCTCGGTCGTGACCTTGTTCGGCATTAGATTGAGGAGACCGATCTTCAGCGGACGAATATCCTGACGAATGGCATCTGCTTCGCGCATGACCATAACGCCCTCGGCCTGGAGAACACTGGTTGCTGGCAGATCGTCAGGAATTTTAATCGGCATGTCGCGTCGGTCCCTAGTTTATGTCGGAGCTGACGCGAGTGGCTTTATCCGTATATTTGCCGGTTGGGCCACATCCTCCCTTTACAGAGAGTACCACCTTGCCCGGAGTGGCAGGTTGGCGTTGGGCGTCGCCCCAACTCTTGATGTGATGTCACTTCTACTCAAACTCTTTCAGGGTGGCAATAGGGTTTAAGTGCCACCTCGAACTGTTTGAGAAATTTCCTTTTCAGCGGCTGGCCACTGCGCGAAATCAGCACTGCTACAGACACGGAATTTGGAATGAACGGCCTTTAAATATGTCCGATTGCGGCTTTCAGCGCACTCACGCGCTGGGCTGATGTTCGAAATGATCGTTCCCCAGCGAAACCGAACGCGATTGCACGAGAATCTTTTTCTTCGACTGCGACGCGACATGAAGCGTGAACTTCTGTCGCGCTGGTGGCCTCGATTATCCGACCTACATTGCCGGCACTGACGCCGCTGCCGGGCATGATGCTGATGCGCTGACCGGCCTTCCCCGCCAAATGCCGCAGATTGTTCAATCCCTCTTCCGCGGTCTGGGAGAGGCCGGACGTCAGGATGCGCTCGAAACCAAGCGCGATTGCCTGCTCCAGCGCGCTCTCCGCGACAGGCACAAGATCAAAGGCGCGGTGGAGTGTGGTTCCAAGGCCATTTGCTTCTGCAATCAGTCTTTCCAGCAAGGTAATATCCAGAGAACCATCGGCGAGTGAAGCACCCAGGACGACCCCTGCCAAGCCGGCATTTCTGGCGTTGCCAATATCTGCCGCCATGATGGCTCCGTCTTCAGCCGAAAAGCAAAAGCTGCCCGCACGGGGTCTGATCATTGCGTAGACCGGGATCGGCGCATCTGAAGCAAGCTCCATCAATGCCTGCGAGGGCGTCAAGCCACCCAGTTCAAGGGCGGAACAGAGTTCGATGCGATCCGCGCCACCTTCGATCGCCGAATACAGGCCTTCGGCGCTATCCACACAGACCTCGAGTAACACGCTCACGCCTGATGCCCCAATATTGCTGCCCCGACCAAACCGCCATCGCTGCCGAATATTCCGGGAACGACTATAGGCTGCTCCGTTTTGCGCAGGATTCGGGCTCTCACCGCCTCGTCAATCGCTGAAATCAGCTCGGACGCCGTGGCAAGCCCGCCACCCACGGGAATGATCGATGTGCCGGTCACGTTGACGACGGCAGCCAGCGGATCGGCAACCAGCTGGAGATAGGCGGAGATCGTCCTTCCGGCCATCTGACAGCCGTCGAGCCAATCCTGTATAATCTCATGGCTCGTTGCATCGGCCGCATTCAGAAAACGGTGCAGCCTCTCAATCCCGCGCGCGCCGCCGACGGTATCGACACAACCGCTTTGCCCGCAACCGCAACTGAAGCGCGGGACCAGTACAGTTTGTCCATCGAGGTCCACCGATGTGTTGAGGATCGGGCCATGTCCCCATTCGCCAGTCAATCCGCCCTTACCTCGAACCAGCCGGCCATCGACAACAAGCCCACCACCGACGCCTGTGCCCAGCACTGCGCAGAAGACGATATCGTGGCCTTTACCGGCGCCTTCAATCGCTTCGGCAAGCGTCAGACAATCGGCATCATTGGCCGCGATGACCCGGCGCTGCAGTCGCTCTCCAAGTTCGTGACTTAGCTTGTGACCTGTAATGCAGGGAATATTTGCCGACAGAGCAGTCGTTGTATCCGGATCGACCAATCCGGCGATCGAGAGGGCAAGCGGCCACTCCTCGTTCGACGCGTGAGTTCGTAGCGCCGTTTCCAGCGCGCGCCCAAATTCTTCCCAGCTGTCAGCGGGAGTGGGGAGCTTTTCGAGAAGCTCGACATTTCCCGGTTGCGTCGAGCGCGCGAGCCGAATGAAGGATCCACCGACATCTGCCGCGAGAACAGTTCCAGACCTTTGAGACTGACGCGTGCTTCTGTCGTGCATGGGTCGATCTTCCGCCGATACGTTTCGATGTATCATCCAATCATCGCAAATGTACCGGCAGTCAATCGCGGGGCGCAGTCTTTCCTAAGGTTTCGACGCTACAAGCGAGATGTTCACACCTTGCGGATCCCTGCATTGAACGACCCACTCGCCGTTCGGTACCTCCATAGGTCCTTGCAGGACGGTTCCGCCAAGAGACTCGACCCTGTCGGCTGCATCCTTGACGCCTTCCACCATGAAGTAAAAACCCCAGCCGACCGGTGTGCCGGGAGGCGCGGTCATGATGCCTCCATGATCAGCGCCATCGACGCTGAATACCTTGTAATTGCCCATAGGCCCCATGTCGAAATTGCGTGAGAGTTTCCAGCCAAACACTTTCTCGTAGAAGGGAAAAACCGTCTCGCAGTCCTTCGCATAAAGTTCGTGCCAGCCCGGATGTCCCGGTTTGCGTGAGCCGAAATCATCCGGTGCCGGCATATCCCCCATCGGTTCGAAAAGCGCAAAGATGCCGCCTTGCGGGTCGGACACAATCGCGAACCGTCCGATATTCGGGATATCCTGCGGCACCCTCAAAACCTTGCCGCCTTCCGCTTCCACTTTCCGCGCATATTCGTCGGCATTCGCCACGCCGACATAACCAAGCCAACCCGCCTGGCCGCCGCAATCCTCCTTCGGCATGTCCGCCATCGACATCATGCCTGCGATCATGCATCCGGGCACTTCGAACAGCGTATATTTCATGCCGGGAACACCGGCGTCCTTCGCCGCCCAACCGACGACTTTGGTATAAAAATCCTGCGCGCTGGCCGTGTCTGTCGTCATAAGTTCGTACCAGACGAACGGAGATGATCCCTGTTTCATTGAACGTACTCCCTTGGTTCTCTCTTTTGTTCGAACGATCAGCCACAACAGCTATGACCGGATGCCTTTGTTTCGTATTCATCGTGCCGCTTGACGAAATGCATCGTCCCGCTTTCGTTACGGCCCTTGGGCGCTCGATCAAGGATCATCAACGTGCCTATCCATTCTTCAATGCCGCGGGCATAGCTGGAATAGGTGTGATAGATCGTGCCGTTTTCATCCTTGTAGAAGGCGCTCATGCCCGGCAGTTCATCGAAGGCGTCTTCTGCGGCAAGCTTGTCGAAATTGTAGAACACCCGATTGTTTTCGAGCTCTTCCTTCGTGAAGGAGACGTGATAATCGAAGTTGAAATCGCTGCCTTCCGATGAGACCCATGGGAAATGCCAACCCATCCGCTTCTTGTAGGCTTCAAGCTTTGCCAGCGGTCCGCGCGAAACGGCAACGAGCGTTACATCATGATTGTTGAGATGCGCCACCGCGCCATCAAAATTGTCGGCAAGAAACGAACAACCCGTGCAGCCTTGATCCCAGTCAGGTCCGAACATGAAATGATAGATCAGCAACTGGCTGCGCCCGTCGAACAGATCGGAAAGCGTTTTCCGTCCCGAAGGCGTATGGAACGTATAGTCCTTGTCTACCCTCACCCATGGCAGGGCTTGCCGTTCACGATTGACCTTATCGCGCAGATGGGTGGCTTCTTTCTCACTTGCCAAAAGCGCACGGCGCGCCTCAAGCCAAACTTCTCGGGATACGACCTCGTTCATGGTGCAAGCCCTCCTCCGGCTTTTGCTCCCACCCGTAGATATCAACGTTCCTGCTTGACGATTTACATTGATATCAATATTAATAAATCATGTCAAATAGCCGTGATGTACCATTTGAAACAACGCTTCTGGTGCGTGATACCTGCCTTTGCTTGCATGTTCAGCGCGCCGCACGCGCCCTCGCCCGCCGCTTTGACGATGCCCTGCGTCCGGTAGGGCTAACGAACGGCCAGTTCTCCTTGATGATGTCGCTCAATCGCCCGGTGCCTCCACCGATGAAGCCGGTCGCGGAGCTTCTGGCCATGGATCAAACCACGCTGACCGCGGCGCTGAAGCCGTTGCAGCGGCAAGGCTGGGTGGAGATTATCGTGAATCCCGAAGACAGGCGCGAGCGATTATTGCAACTCACACCCGAGGGAAAAGCTACTCTTGCGGCAGCGGTACCGATCTGGAAGGCCACCCATCTGGACATCGAGAAGCAGCTCGTAAATGGCAATGGCGACGAAGTTCGTCGCAACCTGCTGATTATGTCATCGGTGTGATTGCGGTGCCCCATTCGGAAATACCACCCCTCGCAGACAAGCGGTCTGGAAATCGCAATCTACAGGTATACATTGATGTCGAACGGTCGCGTACTGCTGGGAACGGGCCGGTCACTCGCCGATTGATCCAGCGAGCAGGCGGAAGTAATGAGCGAAGAGCGTGTCCCCCATCTTGTCGTTGTCGGCGCCGGTTTTGGCGGATTGCAATTGATCCACGATCTCAAAAACGTCAATGTACGGATTACATTGATTGATCAGCGTAACCATCATCTTTTCCAGCCGCTTTTATATCAGGTTGCGACAACCATCCTCGCCACATCCGAAATTGCCTGGCCGATCCGCCACCTGTTTCGGGACCGCACTGAAGTGACCACCCTGCTGGGTACAGTCACCGATGTGGATACGGAACGCCGGCAGGTGCAACTCGAAAACGGCACAGAAATTTCATACGATATGCTCGTCCTCGCCACGGGCGCACGCCATGCCTACTTTGGCAACGATCAGTGGGAAGCGCTGGCACCCGGACTGAAGGCGCTTGAGGATGCAACAACCATTCGCCGCCGTCTGCTCCTCGCCTTCGAGCGCGCTGAACGCGAAACCGATGAAGCAAAACGGAAGGCGCTGCTGACATTTGCCATCGTTGGCGGCGGGCCGACTGGCGTGGAGCTCGCAGGCATTATTGCAGAGCTCGCCAAGCAAACCATATGGCCTGAATTTCGCAATATCGATACGAGGCAAACGCGCGTAATGCTGCTCGAAGCGGGGCCGCGCATTCTGGCCGCCTTTCCGGAAGATCTGTCCGACTATGCATTCAGAGCACTGGAAAAACTTGGCGTGGAAGTACGGCTCGGGATTCCGGTGAAGGACATAACAGCCGAGGGCGTTACAGTCGGCGAAGAGTTCATTCCGTGCCGCACGGCAATCTGGGCGGCTGGCGTTGCGGCTTCCCCTGCCGCCACGTGGCTGGGCGCGGAGAGCGACCGTGCCGGACGCGTCAAGGTTCTCTCAAACCTCAATGTTCCCGGGCATGAAGATATCTTCGTCATCGGGGATACGGCCTGGGTCGAGGGACCGGACGGGAAGCCGGTTCCGGGCATAGCGCCTGCCGCCAAACAGCAAGGTGCCTACGTTGCCACGGTCATAAAAAGCCGCATTGAAGGACAAACGCCGCCAATGCCGTTCCGTTACAAACATCAGGGCAATCTCGCCACCATTGGCAGAGGCGCTGCTGTGGTCGATATGGGGCGCTTCAAGCTGAAAGGCATTATCGCGTGGTGGTTCTGGGGTATTGCGCACATCTTCTTCCTGATTGGAACAAGAAGCCGTGCCGCTGTCGCGTGGAGCTGGCTGTGGACCTATATTTCGGGCCAGCATAGCGCCCGGTTGATCACCCAAGGCAAATCTGTCGAAAGATGAATATGAAACAGCCCGCCAGAAGCGGGCCGTTTCCTTTCAAGTCGTCACTATTATTCAGCGGGTTCCAGCTGCGGAATAACATCCGTGATGAGAGGAGCACCGTTCATCGCTGCGGCGAGCTTGTCCGCGTCGAGTTCATTTTCCCAACGCGCCACCACAATGGTCGCCACCGCATTGCCGACGAGATTTGTCAGTGCACGGCATTCGGACATGAAACGATCGATACCCAGGATCAGAGCCATGCCCGCAACCGGAACGGCCGGAACGACAGACAGTGTCGCCGCCAGTGTAATAAACCCGGCGCCTGTAATGCCCGCCGCCCCCTTGGAGCTCAGCATCGCCACCAGCAAAAGCAGAATCTGATCGCTCAACGACAGCGGGATGTCCGTCGCCTGTGCGATGAAGAGCGCGGCCAACGTCATGTAGATATTGGTGCCATCCAGATTGAACGAGTAGCCGGTCGGAATGACCAGCCCCACCACCGAACGCTTGCAGCCCGCCTTTTCCATCTTGTCCATCAGCGCTGGGAGCGCCGCTTCCGACGAAGACGTACCCAGAACCAGAAGCAGTTCTTCCTTGATGTAGCGGATGAGCGCGAGGATCGAGAAGCCATTGTAGCGGGCGACCGCTCCAAGAACGACAAGCACGAACAGCAGGGAAGTAAGATAGAACGTGCCGATCAACAGTGCGAGATTGGCAATCGAACCGATACCATATTTACCGATGGTGAACGCCATGGCACCAAATGCGCCGATTGGAGCTGCCTTCATCAGGATTGCAACCAGTTTGAAAACCGGTGCAGTCAGGACATGAAGAAAATCGGTAACAGGCTTGCCTTTATCGCCGACCAAAGCCAGTGCGATACCAAACAGGACGGAGAAGAACAGCACCTGCAGGATGTCGCCCTCAGCGAATGCGCCGACAATTGTCGTTGGAATTATGTTGCTCAGGAAACCCGTGATGGTCTGCTCGTGTGCCTTGGCGGCATAATTGGCAACGGCCTTCGGATCGAGTGAAGCCGGGTCGATATGCATTCCGGCGCCCGGCTGCACGACATTGGCGACGATAAGCCCGACGATCAGGGCCAGTGTCGAGAATGTCAGGAAGTAGATCATCGCCTTACCGGCAACGCGACCTACCTTCTTCATGTCGGTCATACCGGCGATGCCGGTTGCAACGGTCAGAAAGATGACCGGAGCGATAATCATTTTGACGAGCTTGATGAACGCATCGCCAAGCGGCTTCAGCTGCGTTCCCAGTTCGGGGTAAAAATGACCAAGGAGAATACCGGCAGCAATAGCCACCAACACCTGTACATAAAGGTGCTTGTAAAAGGGAATAGGACCACGCGGCGAAGCCGCGGCGCCTGTCGGTACTGCAATCATGACGTCCTCCGTTCGGCCCAGCCTGGAACTCGTTCCAACCTCCCGAGCCATTCAGTCTCAAGTTCCAGCGATCAGAACCGCTGCTGAGTTGTTTGACTGCAATCTCCGTGCCAGTCTGCGACGCTAGGTCTAAGTCATTGTTTTTAAATATCTTAATATGTCTTACGGTGACGGACCTCGATAAAAAGTGCGATTATCCGCACATTTCTATTTCTCCCATGTCTGAAATATTGCACAATAAAGTGATGAGCCCGCACCCTTCCACCATGGACATCCTAACCCAGCCCACAAACGCTAGCCGTCGCCCATGGGCGCTGTTTGGGTTGTTTTGGGCGGTGGTTTTTGTACTCGCTTTCTGGATCGTCGGCGACCTGGCGCGAGACAAGGCCATGCTGGCATTGAGCGAGCAGGCCCGGATCGATGCCAACCTCAATACGGCATTGTTGCGCGCAGTTCTCGACAAGCAGCGCGCTTTGCCTCTGGTGCTGTCAAAGGACCGGGCACTGGAAGCTGCACTGCAGGACAAGACGCCCGCTACGATTACTCCCCTGAACGAAAAACTGGAGGCGCTCGCGCGCGGCACGCAGGCAGCGGTCATCTATCTTGTCGGTATGGATGGCGTCGCCATTGCTGCAAGTAACTGGCGCGAACCGGACAGCTTCGTCGGCAACGATTACAAATTTCGCCCCTATTTTCACAACGCGCTGAGAAACGGAGATGCCGAATATTTCGCACTCGGCAATGTCAGCAATCGTCCTGGCCTCTACATATCGCGCCGCATTGATGGCCCGAACGGTCCACTGGGCGTGATCGTCGTGAAACTCGAATTCGACCGTCTCGAAAGCGACTGGAACAGTGCCGGCCGTCCAACCTTCGTAACGGACGAACGCAACATAGTGCTGATTACGAGCCTGCCGTCGTGGCGATTCATGACTATCGGGTCAATCGGTCAGGAACAGATCCAGTCAATCCGCGATAGCCTGCAGTTTGGAGACGCACCGTTGGCTCCCTTGCCGCTTTCGGTGACTTCATTTGATAGCGGGGACTCTTTGTTGATCGACGCCCTGCTCCCGGGCAACGCCCGCAATACCGACTTTCTTGCAATCCGCTCTGCCGTGCCCTCCACTCCCTGGCAAATGTACAGTCTCGCACCAATTCGTCCGCAAATTCCTGCTGCCGTCCGAGAAGCACGGCTGTTCGCCTTTATCGTTCTGACAGCGATCGCGAGCTTTGCAGGACTTCTCCTGCGGCGCAAACAGAAGCTCGCGGCCCGCATTGCCGATGCCCGACGCACACGGATGGAACTTGAAGAGCGGGTGGAAGAACGCACCCGCGACCTCAGCCTGGCGCGGGACAGGCTGCAAGCGGAGATCAGTGATCATCGCCGCACCGAAACGATGCTGCAGGGCGTGCAGCAGGATCTTGTTCATGCCAATCGTCTCGCCATCATGGGCCAGGTCGCAGCAGGCGTGGCGCATGAAATCAACCAACCGGTTGCAACCATCCGCGCTTATGCAGACAACGCAAGAACCTTCATTGAACGCAAGAGACTTTCGGATGCAACCGACAATCTCAACGAAATCGCGGCGCTGACAGATCGCATCGGCACGATTACAGGTGATTTGAAAGCGCTTGCGAGAAAAGGACGTTCTCCTTCCGAGCCAACCTCGCTAAGCAAGGTTATTTCGGGAGCCCTGGTATTGTTGCGAAGCCGTTTTTCCGGACGGATGGACCAACTCGACGTCGTGTTACCACCGCCTGAGCTACGCGTCATCGGGCATTCCATCAGGCTCGAACAGGTTTTCATAAACCTGTTTCAGAATGCACTGGAAGCAGTTGATGCAAAAGAAAATGATGGCCGGATAGAAGTCCGAACCCATGTGGAGAATGACAAGGTCATCATCACCGTCTCCGATAACGGACCAGGCATGCCGCAGCATATTCGCGACAATCTGTTTTCGCCCTTCAATACATCGAAGGAAAAGGGACTCGGCCTTGGTCTTGTGATCGTCAAGGAAATCGTCACCGATTATGGCGGGACGATTTCTGCCGAAAGCGGCCCCGCCGGCACGTCTTTCCGCATCGAATTGAGAAAAGCATGATGGATAAATCACCTTCCGTTATTCTGGTCGACGATGACAGGGCGCTGCGACGCGCCGCCCGGCAGACGCTTGAGCTTGCCGGTTTCGATGTTGCAGATTTTCCGAACGCTCTGGATGCCTTGAACAGTGTTACATCTGCTTATGACGGCGTCGTCGTCACGGATGTGCGAATGCCGCAAATCGATGGCCTTCAGTTGTTTGCACGGATCAAAGCGGTTGACGCCGAACTGCCCGTCATCCTGATCACCGGTCACGGTGATATTCCGATGGCCGTGCAGGCCATTCAGGACGGCGCTTATGATTTCATCGCCAAGCCGTTTGCAGCCGACAGGCTTGTGCACAGCATCCGCCGCGCCTGGGAAACGCGCCGGCTGGTCCTCGAAAACCGCGCATTACGCGAAGCCGCGCAGAATGCGGAGGGCGATCTGCCGTTGATTGGCCAGACACCCGCAATGGAAAACCTGCGTCGTACCTTGCGGGATATAGCCGATACCGATGTGGATGTGCTCGTAGCTGGCGAAACCGGCAGCGGCAAGGAAGTGGTTGCACAATTGCTGCACAATTGGAGCCGTCGCCGCAAGGGCAATTTCGTAGCTCTCAACTGCGGTGCGTTGCCCGAAACGGTGATCGAAAGCGAATTATTCGGTCACGAGGCAGGCGCTTTCACCGGAGCGCAGAAAAAGCGGCTCGGACGGATTGAACATGCAAGTGGCGGCACGCTGTTTCTGGATGAAATAGAAAGCATGCCGGCTGCGACACAGGTGAAACTGCTGCGCGTGCTCGAGATGCGGGAAATCACCCCGCTCGGTACGAACGAGGTGCGCCCGGTCGATATTCGCGTCGTGGCGGCCGCAAAAATCGATCTTGCGGACCCTGCCCAAAGAGGCGACTTCCGAGAAGACCTGTATTACAGGCTGAACGTCGTCACCCTTTCCATTCCACCACTGAGAGAAAGGCGTGAGGACATTCCGTTGCTTTTCGCGCATTTCCTGTCGCGTGCTGCAAAGCGTTTCAATCGCGACGTGCCCGCAATCGAAGCCTCTACGCACCGCTATCTTATGAGTCACGACTGGCCGGGAAATGTCCGCGAACTCGCCCATTTTGCCGACCGTGTGGCGCTTGGGGTTGAGAAAACGGTTCATTCGACAACGCTCACGGGCAGCAATCCGGAGCCGCTTCCCAAACGGCTGGAGCGCTATGAGGAAACGATAATTCGCGAAACACTTGCCGCGCACAATGGCAATGTTCAGGAAACGATTGAAGCCCTCGGTATTCCAAGGAAGACCTTTTACGATAAGATGCAGCGCCATGGCATCAATCGTGCGGACTACCGCAGCACCGGCGATTGAGGTTGATCTGTAGCGATATTGGGAGGACCATGATGTCGCTGAAACTCTACCTGCATCCCTTCTCGTCTTATTGCCAGAAGGCCATAACAGCTTTCTATGAAAAGGCCATAACCTTCGAAGCAAGAATGCTCGACGGCACCGAACCGGTTGCCAGCGAGTTCGCCGCGCTCTGGCCTTTTGGCAAGTTTCCAATCCTGACGGACAACGGAAAGCTGGTCTTTGAAGCAACCGGAATAATCGAATATCTCGAAGCTGCCTATCCCCATTCCCGACGCCTGATCCCCTTGGAACCACTTGCAAGCGCTGATGTACGCATGTGGGATCGCTTCTTCGATAACTATGTAAACTACCCACAACAGCGTCTTGTCTATATTGCGCTTGGCCGCGAACATGATGATGGCGGCGACCGCTGGCGAGCGATGCTCGATACAGCCTATGCGTTTTTGGATCGGCACATGGCTGGGCGCGAGTGGGCTTCCGGCGATGAGTTCAGTCTGGCTGATTGCGCTGCGGCTCCCTCCCTGCTCTACGCAGATTGGACTTATGCCATTGCCGAAGAATTCACCAATGTGTGGGCCTATCGTAAACGTCTGCTTGCACGTCCCAGTTATGCCCGCGCTCTGGACGAAGCGCGACCATTCCGGCATGTGTTCCCGCTCGGAGCGCCAGAAGAAGGCCGGGATTGAAACGTATTTGGTGAGGCAGACTACATAGACTGCATGAACGCGTGCAGAACTACAGCCTGATTATGCTCTTCGTCTTTCGCACCATATAACAGCGTCAGACGACCGCCTTTCTCGCCAGCTTTGGCCATTAGCTCTTTCAGCGCGGGTTTGTTGCGTTCAAGCTCTTCGCGATACTTCTTCTGAAAATCGCTCCATTTTGCCGGATCGTGGCAGAACCATTTGCGAAGTTCGGCTGACGGAGCAATATCCTTGGCCCACAAATCTATATCTGCCTTTTCCTTCGTCATGCCCCGCGGCCAAACCCGGTCCACGAGAACACGGTAGCCATCCTCCGGTGAAGGAGCATCGTAAATGCGCTTCAAGTCGATCGTCGTCACGGCAACTGCTCCCCTTTGCAAAACCGAAAATATGGCCGTCGGAGAGGTTTCGGCAAGTCCACCCCTGCGTGAACAAAAGAAAAGGCCGCTGCAAATCGGACATCTCATGTCCGACAGACAACGGCCTTTGGTGGCAAGAACCGACTGCGAGGGAGCCGCCGGTTATCGCACGAAACGGAAAACTTAGTTCTTCTTGGCCGGAGCGGCCTTCTTGTGCGACTTCTTCGCGGTGTGATGCTTCTTGTGAGCCTTAGCCTTCTTCGCATGATGCTTGGCAACGGTCGTGTGCGTTGCAGCAGCCGGAGCAGCGTTAGCAGCGCTTGCCGTCAGGACAGGAGCGGACAGGCCCAGAACAGCGGCCACACCAAGAGCAGAAATAAGAGACTTCTTCATTTTCCGGTTCCTCAATTGGGTTTTCCGTTCGGGGTCTTCCCCGCCGGAGGTAAAGCACTTTCCTGTCCGCCCGTATCGGCCATGTCAGGTTTGATCCCTAGAAGCTTGAGGGCCTCGGCATAGGCTCGCAAGCCTTGAGCCTCTCTTCTGCTTGCGCAGAATTTCATCCCCCGCTTCTGCAAGGTCTCTGCCTGACGGGCCTGCCGGGTTTCGGCACGACCGGAAAGCGCGGTTTGCAGTTGATGCTGAAGCCTGTCACACCGTTCGCTACGTGTTACGAGTTGCGCTGCCATTGCTCCGTTGGGAAGCGGGAAGGACAGCAGACCCGCAAGACAAAGTGTTGAAAGAAACGCTTTCGTTGCTGTTTTCGATATGAAAACCGACTTGAACATACGAATTCAATCTTTCATTGGACTTCAGTTTCTTCAGCGAAACCGTTATGACACGCCTTGTTTGCCCTTGTTTTTCGCATCTGTTGCAATTTGTTTCTGGATTGTAGCGCTATCCAATTGCCGGTTGAAAACCATTGCCGAAGGCTTTTTATCGTCGCAATCCGGGCGCTACTATCTAGTAACCTTAGGCTATTACGGATACTTCAAATTGAAAGAAGACGCCCACGTTCTGATTGTCGATGACGATAAGGACATACGTGACCTTCTGCATGAATTTCTCAAACGGCGCGGCATGCGCGTTTCAATCGCCCATGACGGCGAAGAAATGCATGATGTGATGAGCCGGACGGCAGTCGACCTGATTATTCTCGACGTCATGCTTCCCGGAAAAAGCGGCATTGAAATCTGCCAGGATATCCGCCGTCATTCGCGGGTGCCGATCATCATGCTTACAGCAATTGCCGATGCTGCCGACAAGATACTGGGCCTGGAAATCGGCGCCGACGATTATCTGGCCAAACCGTTCGATCCGCGCGAATTGCTGGCCCGTATCCGTGCTGTACTCCGGCGCCTGGAAAACAACCGGGCTCCCAGCCGTCCCGTCACTCATAGCTACCGCTTTGCTGGCTGGACCCTCGATTGCGCGCGAAGGAGACTTACGTCCCCATCCGACGTGCGCGTGGAACTTACCACGGCGGAGTTCAATCTCCTCGAAGCCTTCGTCAAAAGTTCGCAGCACATCCTTAGTCGTGACCAACTGATGGAAATGGCCGGAAATCAGGCGGTATACGGCTATGACCGCAGCGTTGATATCCTGATCAGCCGGCTGAGGCGCAAGCTGAACGACGATTCTCGCTCTCCCAAATTGATCCTCACCATTCGCGGTGGCGGCTATCAGTTTGGCCATGAGGTCGAGGTGGAATGAGGTTCCCTTTTCCGCGTTCTCTACCGAGCTGGCTTCTCACGATATTGATCAGCGGCCTTCTGATTACCCAGATAGCCACGCTCTGGATCGTTTCGCAGGACCGGAAGGAAGCCAACTATGCGCTTGAACTTTTCCGTCTCAGCGAAAGGGCGACATCACTCGTCAAGCTCTTGAACACGACGCCGGTCAGCGACTGGAACAGCCTTGCTTCTCGCCTGGCAAGCTCAGGTCAGGGCCTCACCATCACAGCGCAACCCGATGTGCCAACTGTGCTGGCGAGTGAAGAAGATCTTGCGGAACTGGAAGATGTCCTTGTCGCGCGTCTGGCGCGCTACGGTGTCATCGATGCCCGCATTCGACGGGACAAGCTTGCCCACGGCCCGCACGCCACCGTTGTACCGACCGCTGACAGCGGAGACATCGGCGATGTCGAAAAGCAGATCAACGATCTTGCCGCAACGGCAAATCTGGGCGCCAGCCTGACGACATCCCTGCAATTTGGCGATGGGCGCTGGATCAATTTTACCACGCGCATCACCCCGGCTGATCCAATCATCACGACCGAAACGATTCCACTTTTCGCGCTTGTGGCGCTCAGCGTGGTTCTTGTCGCAATATGGGCAACGCGGCGCCTGACCGCACCTTACCGTGTGCTGGAACATGCCGTCCACCGCATCGGAGGCGACTTGAAAAGCTCACCGCTGCCCGAAGACGGCAGCAGGGAATACAAGGCAGCCGCGCGAGCAGTGAATACGATGCAATCGAAGCTTCTCGATTATGTGGCAGAACGCGAGCAACTTGCAGCCGCCCTTGCACACGACCTGCGCACGCCGCTCACCCGTATCCGGCTTCGCCTGGCGCTGGTTGAAGATGAAGCCCTCGCAAAGTCGCTTGCCAAGGATCTGAGCGATATCGAAGCTATTTCACGTTCCGTGATCGACTTTGCCACGTCAGAACTAGCGAATGAAGAGAAGGAGAAAGTCGATCTCTGGTCGCTTCTCCTTTCCATTGCGGACAATTATCCGGACGCAACTCTGGATGAAAGAAACTCGGACATGCTGGACGCCATAGCTTACTGCCAGCCAGTCTCAGTCCAGCGCAGCATCACAAACCTCATTGACAATGCCATTGCCTATGGCGGCAAAGCGAAACTGTCGCTGCGCCAGGAAAATAACGAGCTTGTGCTGCGGGTGAAGGACAATGGGCCCGGCATTCCGGCAGACCAGATCGAGGAAATGTTCAAACCCTTCAACCGTGTGGAAAAGTCCCGAAATCGGGACTCTGGCGGTTTCGGCCTCGGCTTGACTATCGCCCGCAACGTGGCGCGCGCCAATGCAGGCGATATTCTCCTGAAAAACGATCCGTCGGGCGGATTGATCGCTGAACTGCACTTGCCCGTCTGGCGGGCGTAGCCCCGAGGATTGAGCTCGGAGCAATCCCTCATGCAAAGACGGTGTCGACAGCTTTTTTCGTAGCTGCAACAATCTTGTCCGCTTCCTCAGGCGTAAGGCAAAGTGGCGGCGCGAAGCCCAGAATATCGCCTTCCGGCATGGCTCGCCCGATAACACCGTTGGCCAGGAGCGCCGTCGAAACCTGTGCACCGATTTTGAGCGACGGATCGAAAAACCTGCGGTCGTCGCGATCTTCGACAAACTCGATCGCCGCCAAGAGGCCCTCGCCGCGAATTTCCCCGACATGGCGATGTTCACCGAGAGCATCCGCCAATGCCTTGCGGAAATAGGCGCCTGTGGAACCGGCATTTTCAACCAGATTCAGTTCATCGATGAGTTTGAGGTTGGCCACGCCTGCCGCTGCACAGATGGGATGGGCCGAATAGGTCCAGCCATGGCCGATCGGTCCCATCTTGTCCGATCCCTGAACCAACACCTGCCACATACGGTCCGATACAATCGAGCCGGAAAGCGGTGCATAGGCCGAGGTCAGTCCCTTGGCGATGGTGATCAGGTCGGGCTTCATGCCATAGTGCTCGGACCCGAACATGCTGCCCAAACGGCCGAAACCGGTGACCACTTCATCAGCAACAAGCAGAATATCATAGCGATCAAGAACCGCCTGAATCTTCTGCCAATAGCCAGACGGTGGCGGAACGATGCCGCCGGTACCAAGAACAGGTTCACCGATGAAGGCTGCGATTGTATCCGGGCCTTCTGCAAGGATCATTTCCTCGAGCTTGTCGGCGCAATGTTGCGAGAACTGCTCTTCGCTCATAGAGCGATCCGCACGGCGAAAATAATAGGGTGACTCCGTGTGCAGGACAGGCGCGCGCGGCAGATCGAATGCGTTATGGAACGTCGCAAGTCCGGTCATGCTGCCGGTCATCACGCCGGAGCCGTGATATCCGCGCCAACGGGAAATGATCTTTTTCTTCTCCGGGCGCCCGAGAATATTGTTGTAGTACCAGATGAGCTTGATGTTGGTTTCATTCGCATCCGAGCCGGAAAGGCCGAAGTAAACACGGCTCATATGGTCGGGTGCGCGGTCGATGATCATTTTGGCGAGCGTGATGGACACTTCGGTGCCATGACCGACATAGGCATGATAATAGGCAAGTTTGCGCGCCTGCTCTGCAATCGCATCCGCGATTTCCGTGCGGCCATAACCAACATTGACGCAATAAAGACCCGCGAAAGCGTCGAGGCTCTTTCGACCGCTCACATCGGCAATATAGACGCCCTCGCCGCCCTCCAGCACGCGCGTCGGTGTTTCACCCCGGGCATGCATGCCCATATGGGTGGAGGGGTGAAAGAAATGATCCCGGTCCCAGGCGGCGAGCTCATTGCTATTGTTCAACATGGGTATGTTCCTTTCCTGTCGCCACGCTTTCACGCGGCGGTATCGATGCAGAGATATTTGAGTTCGGTGAAGGCTTCGATGCCTTGGTGGGAGCCTTCGCGGCCAAGCCCCGATTGCTTCCAGCCACCGAATGGGATCGGTGCGCCGGTGATCTTCGCGCGGTTGATGGCCACCATTCCATATTCGAGGACACGGCCCATGCGCAGTTGTCGTGCGCCGTTTGCAGTCACGACATAGGCAACGAGACCATATTGCGTGGCATTGGCACGCGCGACAACTTCATCCTCGTCGTCAAAAGCCGTGACGGCGGCGACCGGCCCGAATGTCTCCTCCCGCATGATTGCAGCGTCGTCCGGCACATCAACCAGCAAAGTCGGCTCGAAGAAGAGCCCGACTTCTCCAAGCCGGTTGCCCCCGGTGACTATCCTGGCGCCCCGCTGCTTGGCATCGAGCACTTGCTCTTCGACCTTGGCGACCGCGCGACTATGCATCAGAGGGCCTATATCCGATGCCGGATCAAGCCCGTTGCCGACCTTCAAGGCGGCGATGCGGGTAGCAAACGCTTCGGTGAAAGGTTTCAGGATACCGCGTTGGACGAAGATGCGGTTTGCAGCAAGGCAATCCTGACCGGACGTTGCAAACTTGGCAGCCATCGCCACATCGACGGCCCGCTCGGCATCAGCATCATCGAAAATGATCAAGGGTGCATGGCCGCCAAGCTCCATGACGAGCCGCTTCATCGTGTTCGCGCTCTTGGTAGCAATCAACTTGCCGATTTCGGTTGAACCGGTGAAGCTCAGCCCCCGCACACGCTCATCGCGGCACAAAACATCAACGATAGGCGCAGCCTTGCCTGTTACCACATTGAATATGCCTGCTGGCATCCCCGCGCGCTCGGCCAGTTCGGCCAAGGCAAGCGCGGAGAGCGGTGTTTCTGAAGACGGATGCACGACAACGGGGCAACCTGCGGCAATCGCTGCAGCAGCCTTACGGGTAATCATGGCATGCGGAAAATTCCACGGGGTAACAAGCGCGACGACCCCAAGCGCTTCGCGGCGTACGAGCATCTCGGCATTCTGGAGATGGCTTGCTATGGTTTCACCATTAAGCCGCTTCGCTTCTTCGGCAAACCATTCGATGAACGATGCGCCATAGTCGATCTCGCCCCGCGATTCCGCCAGTGGCTTGCCCTGCTCCAGCGTCATCAGCAATGCGAGGTCTTCACGGTGTGCCGTGATCAACTCGAACCAACGCCGCAAAACTGCTGATCGTTCCTGAGGCAGTTTATTCCGCCAGGACGGAAAGGCCTTTACAGCGGCATCAATCGCAAGTGCAGTCTCGGCTTCGCCGAGGTTTGCCACACGCGCTAGCCGCTGACCGCATGCAGGATCGATAACAGAAAAGGTTTCAGCCTTCTCTCCTGCGACCCAGCGCCCGCCGACATAGCCCAGTTCACGAAAAAGATGTTTATCGCGGAGCGCACCAAGCCCGTCATGTTGTATCGGATGATCCAGAACGGCATTCATTGTTCGTCTCCCAATTCAGGAAGAAGTCTGTCACAGGATGGCTCTGGATTCAGACCAAACTCATCTCCACGAACATGCGAAATGGACTAACTTTAAGAGCCAAACAGACTGTTTGGGCTAGTCCGCGGCTTCCTTGAAAAGCGACAAAGGCGCACTTGTCTTCTCGTCCTTGACCAACTTGGTTACGATATAGGTGAAGTAGCGTTCTATGCCGATATTCTGGTCCAGAAGACGGTCAATCAGCCGCTGATAGCCATCAATGTCGCGCGCCACGATCATAAGGAAATAGTCCACCCCACCGCCAACCGACCAGCACGACACGATTTCGGGTACGGCTGTGACGGCTCTCTCGAACCGGTCGAAATCGCTTTGACGATGATTACCCAGCGTAATCTGGACTATGACATGGGCAATCGGGGCTATTTTTCGATAGGCGATGTGCGCGTGATAGCCGGTCACAACGCCTGCTTCTTCCAGCTTGCGCAGCCGCAGCCAGCAAGGTGTCGCCGAAAGCCCGACCTTCTCCGCCAAAGCAAGCTTGGTGATCCTCGCATTCTCCTGAACGGCTCCGAGAATACGCAAATCGACGGCGTCGAGCTTCAAGGCGGCTTTCATTCTTTTGATCCAGCATCTGCAAACACTTCTGTTTTCATTGGCACGCCCCCGCGCCGCTGACAAGGCTCCCGCACATAAAAGTCGTTACAGATCAAAATTGTAATGATCCAATATAATTATTGACATGATCAGAATGGTCTTTCACACATAAAGCCAAGAACAAAAAATCAGACATATGGGGAACGAGGATGCGGACATACGGTTTCGCACGCGGTGTATCATTGCGCCTTTTGTCCGCTCGTCCATCGCAGCGTTTGACGGAGTTCAACACTGCATTCCCTGTCGTCATGACGCTATGAGAGGCAGCGCCGTGCCACGAGTGACGAATGAAACGATTGACCTTGAGGTTATCGAAGCAGCGCGTGACAGGTTGAAAAGCCTCGTCGCGAAAACGCCACTGACGCGCTCCGAGCATCTGAGCGAACTCACCGGGACCTCGGTTTATCTCAAACTGGAAAATCGACAGACGACGGGCAGCTTCAAACTGCGTGGTGCGACCAACGCTGTCCTTTGCCTGTCATCCGATGATCGCAGACGTGGACTTGTGACGGCGTCGACCGGCAATCACGGACGTGCCGTTGCGCACGCTGCGTCGGAACAAGGATTGATCGCGACCGTTTGCCTCTCCTCGCTGGTGCCGCGTAACAAGGTCGATGCAATCCGCGATCTTGGTGCGGATGTGCGCATCGTTGGGAAATCGCAGGATGACGCCATGGAAGAGGTGGCGCGACTGGCTAACGAAGAAGGAATGAACGTCATTCCGCCCTTTGATGATCCGCGCATTATTACCGGACAGGGCACAGTCGGCCTGGAACTCCTTGATGACCAGCCGGACATTGAGACTGTTGTCATTCCTCTTTCAGGCGGAGGGCTCGCGGCAGGCATCGCCGCAGCTGTGAAAGCCCGGCGACCTCATTGCCGTATCATCGGCGTTTCCATGTCTCGTGGCGCAGCCATGGATGCCAGCCTCAAAGCTGGCAGACCGGTCAATGTCGAGGAGCTGGAGACGCTTGCAGATTCATTGGGCGGCGGTATCGGGCTCGACAATCATTGGACGTTTAAGATGTGCCGCTCGCTATTGGACGAAGTGGTCCTGCTCGATGAAGAGGAGATTGCAGCAGGAATCCGACATGCCGCGACGCGGGAAGGTGAAGTCGTCGAAGGTGCTGCGGCCGTCGGCATTGGGGCCTTGTTGAGCGGAAAGATCAAGCCAACCGGACCGGCCGCCGTCGTTATCTCCGGCGGCAACATCGATCCTGAACAGCACCGCGCAATCGTGGAAGACCGCTATCGGAGGGCTCGCTGATGGCTGAAATGAGAATTCTCACCGAAGCTGATTTAAGGCGGATCATTACCCTCGACATGGCAAGCGTGGCGTGTGTGGAAAATGCTTTTCAGGCACTCGCCGGAGGCGGTGTCAACATGCCGCCAATACTTCGACTGGACATCCCCGCCCAACGTGGCGAAGTTGACGTGAAAACGGCCTACATTCCCGGACTTGACAGTTTTGCCATCAAGGTGAGCCCCGGTTTCTTCAACAATCCTTCGATCGGTCTGCCTTCTACCAACGGGCTGATGATCCAGTTCTCGGCGAAGACCGGGCTTGTCGAGGCTCTATTGCTGGATAATGGCTATCTGACAGATGTGCGTACTGCGGCAGCCGGTGCTGTTGCGGCAAAACAGCTGGCACGGGAAGACGCCCGTGTCGCTGCGATCTTCGGTGCAGGCATGCAGGCAGGAATGCAGCTTGAAGCACTGACACTCGTGCGCCCGATCTCCGAGGCGCGAATCTGGGCACGCAACTTCGAAAGTGCACAAAAAGCAGCGCGAAGCTTTTCAGAGAAGTTCGGAATACCGGTGACAGCAATCGCTGACGCACGACACGCCTGCGAGGGCGCGGATATTATCGTGACGACAACGCCATCCGAAACGCCGCTCATAAAGGCCGAATGGCTTGTGTCCGGCCAGCACATCACCGCAATGGGTTCGGATGCCGAACACAAGAACGAGATTGATCCGGCCCTTTTCCTTCGACCGGTCATCTATGTCGCGGACAGCCTCTCACAAACGCGCAGGCTCGGTGAGTTGCATCATGCGATTTCGGCGAGAATTGTCGCGGCGGATGCGATTTTTCCAGAACTCGGGCAGATCGCTCTCAATGCCTCTACCTTCCAACGAAAGGCAGAGGACATAACCTTTTGTGACCTCACCGGGACGGGCGTTCAGGACACGGCCATCGCTCGTCTTGCGACAGAGCGCGCCAGCCTGCGCGATGCAGGCACGAAAATCGATTCAACCAAAACTGCAGGAGCCAGTCGATGAGTGTGGAACTCAACTTCACCCGCGCGGAATATGATCAGCGGATAGCAAAAACCCGTCGCGCAATGGAGAAGGCAGGCTTCGATGTCATCATCGTCACCGATCCATCCAATATGCACTGGCTGACCGGCTATGACGGCTGGTCCTTTTACGTGCATCAATGCGTTGTGCTCTCGATGGAAGGGGAACCGATCTGGTACGGTCGCGGTCAGGATGGAAATGGCGCGAAACGCACCGCGTGGATCAGCCACGACAACATCATCGGCTACCCCGATCATTACGTGCAGTCGCTTGAACGCCACCCCATGGATCTTTTGGCATCGATATTGGAGGAAAAGGGTTGTGGCAGCAAGACCATTGCCGTTGAGCTGGACAATTACTGGTACACGGCTGCGGCCCATCACGCTTTGCAGAAACATCTCCCGAATGCCCGCTTCAGGGATGCGCAAGGACTGGTCAACTGGCAGCGCGCCGTCAAAAGCCCGACGGAAATCGACTATATGCGCAAAGCTGGCCGGATTGTTGAAGCCATGCATCGGCGTATCGTCGATAAAATCGAGCCGGGCATGCGAAAATGCGATCTGGTTGCGGAAATCTACGACGCAGGCACACGCGGCGTTGAGGGTTTCGGCGGCGATTACCCAGCCATCGTGCCTCTGCTGCCTTCCGGACCCGACGCTTCTGCACCGCATCTGACATGGAACGATCTGCCTATGAAGACCGGAGAAGGCACCTTCTTCGAGATCGCCGGTTGCTACAAGCGCTATCACTGCCCTCTGTCGCGTACTGTGTTTTTGGGCAGGCCGACGCAGGCTTTTCTTGATGCCGAGAAGGCCACGCTCGAAGGCATGGAGGCAGGACTCGCGGCTGCTCGACCCGGCAATACATGCGAGGATATAGCCAATGGCTTCTTCGCCGTGCTCAAAAAATACGGAATTATCAAGGACAACCGCACCGGCTACTCCATCGGCTTGTCCTATCCGCCGGATTGGGGCGAACGCACAATGAGCCTGCGTCCCGGCGACCGCACCGAGTTGCAGCCGGGCATGACCTTTCATTTCATGACGGGCCTTTGGCTGGAAACCATGGGGCTGGAGATCACCGAGAGCATCGTTATCACTGAAACCGGCGTGGAATGTCTTTCGAATGTACCGCGCAAGCTCGTGGTCAAGGATTAGGACGTTGCGATGATGCACACCTCGCCTCCCTCACGTCCCTCCCCGATCACGCCCACTGTCGACCTCAACCGCGACGGCGTTCAGCACGGACATCTGCGGCTGCCATGGTCCAGAGACGATTCCGCATGGGGATCGCTGATGTTGCCGATCTGCGTCATCCGCAACGGCGACGGTCCGACCGCGCTCTTAACCGGCGCCAATCATGGCGATGAATACGAAGGGCCGGTCGCTCTTTATGATCTCGCAGCCAATCTGAAACCGGAAGAGATCAGAGGCCGCGTCATCATTGTTCCGGCCATGAACTATCCGGCCTTTCTTGCGGGAACGCGAACATCTCCTATCGACAAGGGCAACCTCAACCGCAGCTTCCCGGGCCGTCCGGATGGCACAGTTACTGAAAAGATTGCCGACTATTTCACCCGCTACCTCCTGCCAGCGGCCGATATCGTCATGGATTTCCATTCCGGAGGGCGAACACTCGATTTCCTGCCTTACGCAGCCGCACATGCCTTGCCGGATACGGCACAGGAACTCCGCTGCTTTGCGGCGGTCAAAGCCTTTTCGGCGCCTTTCTCGATGCGGATGATCGAGATTGACGCTGTCGGCATGTACGACACGATAGCAGAGGAAGCCGGCAAGGTGTTTGTCACGACCGAGCTTTCCGGCGGCGGTACGATCTCCGCCCGCACTGCTTCCATAGCCAAGCGCGGCATTCGCAACCTTTTGCGCCATGCAGGCATTCTGCACGGAGAGGTCGAGCTGTCGCCAACAACATGGCTCGATATGCCATCGCAGGAATGTTTCGGTTTTGCCGACACCGAGGGTTTACTTGAACCTTTGGTTGATCTCGGAGCTCAGATACGCAAAGGCGACGTCATTGCGCGGATTCATATCGTAACCCGGACAGGTGTTGCTCCGCAGGAATACCGTGCCGCGCTCGATGGAATTCTCGCAGCCCGGCATTTTCCGGGTCTCATCAAAATGGGGGACTGCCTGTCGGTCATTGCTACGATCAGTGAGGAGCCGTCTCCGGGATAAGCCGATCATTAACGCCAACTGACAAGCCGGACAATAAAACAACCGGCGTTCATAAAGAGGAGTGAACACGATGCGCATGAAACATCTTACATTTTCCGCTCTGTTTTCGGCAGTTGCGGTCTTGTCTCTCACGCTTCCGTCGCAAGCTGTCACCATCGATGATCTCAAGGGTGCTGGCTTTGTTCGGGGGGCGACGGCCAATGAGGTGCCTTACGGCTACATGGACGAGAGCGGTGCCGCCAAGGGGATAGGCCCTGACGTCGCCGCAGCGATCTTCAAGAAACTTGGAATTGAGGAAATCGACTGGACTGTTACCCCGTTCGGCTCGCTCATTCCCGGTCTGAAGGCCAAGCGGTTCGAGTTCGTCGCGGCGGAGCAGAATGTCTTGCCGGACCGCTGCAAGCAGGTCCAGTTCACCGTCGCCAATTCGAGTTACGGTGAAGGCCTTCTGGTTCCCAAGGGCAACCCAAAGAACATTCATTCCTATGAAGACATCAAGAAAGATCCATCGCTGAAAGTCGCAATCGTTTCCGGTGCGGACCAGATCGACTTCCTGCATGGAATGGGTATCGACGAATCCCAGATCGTCATGATCCAGGGCAATGCCGATGCACCATCGACGGTCCAGACCGGACGTGCAGATGCCTATGCTGCAACGGAACTGACGGTCGCCAAACTGGTCGACAATTCACCGGAACTGGAACAGGCGCATCCGTTCACCGATCCGGTTGTGAACGGCAAATCTGCGAGAAGCTTCGGCGCGTTCAGCTTCCGTCCGGAAGACAAGGAATTCTATGAAGCTTTCAACAAGGCGCTCATCGAATTCAAGAAGACAGACGACTACAAAAAAATCCTGATGACTTATGGGCTTAGTGAGGAAAGCGTAGAAGCTGCACGAACAGTGGATACAGCCAGCCTCTGCAACGCAAAGTAAGTTGATTTGCGCCCGCCGAACCACTCAGGGCTCGGCGGGCACTGTCTCATCTCAATCGGGAGACGATCATATGCATTGGACGGATTACCTTCCCGCCCTTTTCAAGGGAGCGCAAATCACTGCCATTCTTGCCCTCAGTTCGATGGCCATTGGCACCATACTGGCATTTTCCGCCGGAATTGCCCGATTTGCGGGTGGACCGATCCTTTCCACGATTGCGGTGATCTATATCGAGATATTCCGCGGCACGTCTCTGCTCGTGCAGCTTTTCTGGCTCTATTATGCCTTGCCGCTGATCGGCATTTCGTTTGATCCTATTACAACGGGTATCATGGGCCTTGGTCTCAATATCGGTGCCTATGGCGCAGAAGTGGTTCGCGGTGCCTTACAGGCGGTGCCGGAAGCACAACATGAAGCCGCCCGGGCGCTCAATTTCAGCAAGGGTCATACCTTGTTTCATGTCATTCTTCCGCAAGCGGTAGTCGAAATGATGCCGGCCTTCGGTAACCTTGCCATTCACAACCTCAAGGACACCGCGCTTGCTTCGCTCATTGCGATCAGCGACCTCACCTTCCACGCCCAGCGCCTGCGAAACCTGACGCTCGACAGCGTGACAATCTATTCGCTGACCCTGCTCGGTTATTTTGCAATGGCGCTCGTGCTGTCAGCGGCCATTCGCTGGCTGGAGCGGCGTCTGAGACGCCAGACCATGGCCGGAGGTTTCGCATGATCTACGGTTATGCCTGGGACACCTCGTCCACTCTCTCGTTCGCGATTTCCATTCTGCCAATTCTGGCGATTGGTCTCACCGTGACTTTGAAAGCCGCTGCCGCGGGCTTTGCAATTGCGCTGGTCCTTGGCCTTGTCTTTGCGCTTCTGCGTCGCAGCCCATACAAGATCATATCCTGGCCAACGACGGTTGTAGTGGAGTTCCTGCGTGATACACCACTGCTGGTGCAGCTGTTTTTCCTCTATTACGTGCTGCCCGTATACGGCATTGTTCTGCCTGCATTTCTGACCGGCGCTCTGGCACTTGGTCTTCAATATTCGGCTTATACGTCGGAAGTTTATCGCGGAGGTATCGAAGCGATCCCGCGAGGACAATGGGAAGCCGCACGCGCATTAAATCTCACGCCCTGGCGCACCTATCGCGACATTGTCATTCCGCAAGCCATACCCCGGATCATCCCGGCCATGGGCAATTACCTGGTTTCCATGCTGAAGGAGACCCCGGTGCTCTCGGTCGTCAGCATCGTCGACATGCTGAACCTCGCCAATCTGATCGGCGACCGCACCTTCGAATATCTGGTCCCGCTGTCGATGGTAGGCCTGATTTTCCTGGTGTTGACCTTGATCTGCTCGGCACTCATACGCCTGCTCGAACGCACACTTCCAAAAAACGGGATCGCTCTCAAATGACCCAGGAAATTATCCTCTTTCAGGACGTAACCAAGCGCTTCGGAGCGCTGACAGTGCTGGATCGCTTCAATTTTTCCGTCAAATCAGGCGAGAAGGTCACCCTCATCGGCCCCTCGGGCTCAGGGAAATCAACAGTTCTCCGTATCCTCATGACCTTGGAGCCGTTTCAGGAAGGCACACTCGAACTTGCAGACATGTCCTATCACGAGCCGAACGGCAAAGGGCAATTTCAGGCTAGTGAAGGCCATTTGCGCAAAATCAGGTCTCATGTTGGCATGGTGTTCCAGAGCTTTAATCTGTTTCCGCACATGTCGGTGTTGCGAAACATAATCGAGGCCCCGATTCATGTTCTGGGCATGAAGCGCGCCGAAGCAGAAGCCCGCGCACTCGACCTTCTCTCCCTCGTGGGCTTGACCGACAAGAAAGACCACTATCCTTCGCAGCTATCCGGTGGCCAGCAGCAGCGGGTCGCCATCGCCCGTTCTCTTGCCATGCGCCCACGCGTATTGTTGTTTGACGAACCCACGTCCGCTCTTGATCCGCAACTCGTGGGCGAAGTGCTGTCAGTCATTCGCGGGCTGGCACAGGAGCATGACCTGACCATGCTCCTTGTCACGCATGAAATGCGGTTTGCCCGGGAAGTATCTGATCGCGTTTGCTTTTTCGATAAGGGGCGCATCTGCGAGCAAGGCACCCCCGAACAGATATTCCAGACCCCGAGCGAGGCACGCACCAAAGAGTTCCTGCGTTCAGTGCTTTAGAAACAGGCTTTCAGGCGATCGATCCCACATCGTAGACAGGCGGCAATTGCGCAAAGGTCTCGCGGATGGTCTCAAGTGCCGTCTGCAATGCCGGGCGCGAAAGCCGTCCCCCAAGACAGATGCGAATACCACCATTTCCTCGATCAGCACCCGCAACAAATGGGTCCGATGGCGTGACCGCAACGCCTTTATTGGCAAGCGCGCGCACCAGCCCATCCTCAGACCAGTTGCGAGGTATTTTCAGCCAGGCGCATAACGACAACGGATTGTTGCCCGCCACATGCGAACCCAGAATATCGGTTACCTGCGCCTGACGGGATCGCAACTCGCTGCGCTGGATTTCAATCAATTCCGTCGCCGTGCCATCTTCGATCCAGCGGCTGGCCATCTCACCCATAAGATTGACACCGCTCCAGCTTGTGACGCGCAAAATAGATGTAACCCGAATGGAATATTGCGTTGGAACGACGAGGTAACCGGTACGCAAGCCCGTCATAACCGTCTTGGTGAAACTTGTAACAAAGAAGCCAAGATCGGGCAGCAACTCCGGCATGGACGGCAATTTTTCTTCAAGGATGGGTTTGTAAACCTCATCCTCGATTACGCAGACATCGTATCGTCGGGCAATTTCTGCGATCGCGATGCGACGCCCTGCGCCCATCAGATGACTGGTCGGATTGCCCAGTGTCGGGATCATCACGAGCGCACGAACATCACCGGCCTTGCAGGCGGTTTCAAAAGCATCCGGTAGAATGCCCTGTTCATCAATAGGGAGTCCACGCAAAGTAAATCCGAGCACATTGGCAAGACCTATGATGCCATGGTCGGTCAGGCTTTCCGTGAGCACTACTTCCCCGGGCTGAACGACGGCGGCAACAGCGAGAAACAGGCCATGCGCGGCACCATTGGTGAGGATGATCCGGCCCGGGTCGACATCAACCGACAGATTGCGCAGCCAATCCCGCGCGACAGCACGATGTCTGTCCAATCCCGCTATAGGACGGCAGGGGCGCATGAAACTCGCATTGTCCGACTGGCTCAATTCTTCCAGCAGACGGCGCGAGGCATTCTCGTGTGCTTCGGTATAGACCGCCCGAATGATCGACAGATCCGCCGTTCCGCTAGGATCACGATCGAGCATGAACCGGTCCGCTCGCTCTGTCACCCGGTTGCAGACATATGTTCCCCGACCAACCTCGCCGCGCAGATAACCACGTCGTTCAGCTTCCTTGTAACTGATACTGACGGTCTGCACCGAAAGTCCGAGCTTGTGAGCCAGGTCCCGATGCGTCGGCATACGCATGGCGGGTTGAAGAATGCCCTTTTCAATATCATCGACAATTTTTTCTGTCAGAAGTCGATGCTTGGTGACGCCCTTGCGCATTTCCAACATAGGTTCCCACATGCGTCTACCGACTCCATCATGACATATTGAGAATTGTCATATTATACTGAATAAATACCATGACATTCTAGTCAAATCAGCACAGAGGACGAAGCAATTCAAACTGATGGGGACCATTGCGCCGATTGCGAAGAATATGACTTCGTGGGCACCTGTCGCGCAGAATAGTTGGACTGAAATTGTGTCGGAAGTTAGCGATATCGGGTCATAAAAGATGACAAGTCCATCAAAACAAGCTATTGATAGATAAAGCGATTTCTATCGTTTGCCTGTCCACATCGTTCCTCGCCGCCGGACGAAATGCGCATGAATGAAAAACGGAGCCTGCCGGTTTCCAAGCCGCCAAATCCAGCCAAATCGTTCCTCGAAAACGAACGTCCCACGCTGAAGACAATAGCATTCATGACTGGCCTGGGCGTAACCACGGTTTCCCGCGCCTTGAAGGATGCCCCTGAAATCGGCCCCGAAACCCGCAAACGCGTGCAATTGATCGCGAGGCAGATCGGATATCGCCCCAATCGTGCAGGTGTACGCCTTCGTACCGGTAAAACAAACGTCATTGCGCTGGTCCTTAATACGCAAGATGAAATCATGGGTTTTACCAGTCAGGTCATTCATGGTGTTGCGGATGTATTGGCCGAAACGCAGTACCATCTCATTCTAACGCCCTATTTTCATTCACGGGCACCCATCGAGCCAATCCGCTATATCGTCGAGACAGGTTCAGCCGACGGAATTATATTCTCACGCACAGAACCGGACGACCAACGCGTCCATTATCTGACCGAACATGATTTTCCGTTCGCCACCCACGGACGCACCGATACGGGCATCGAACATCCTTATCATGACTTTGATAATTTCACTTTTGCCCTGGAGATGGTCGGCAAACTGTCGGCGCTCGGGCGAAGGCGGCTTGCCCTGCTGACTCCGCCAGCGCACCTCACCTATTACCGGCATATGGTGGGTGGATTTTATGAGGGGCTGCGGACCTTTCATTGCAGCGGAACCCCACTTGAAGGGGTTGATCTTGATACGTCCCTTGAGGACTTGCGGCTGCATGTTGCTCAACTGATGAAGAGAGCAGATCGGCCGGACGGCATCATCTGCTCCGGCAGTGCTGCTGCATTAGCAATCGTTGCAGGTATCGAAGATGCGGGAATGAACATCGGCAATGAAGTGGATGTGGCAGCCAAACAGTCGACCGAGATTTTGCACTGGTTTCGTCCGGGGCTGATTGTTGTTGAAGAGAGTTTCAAGCTTGCCGGCCAACAACTTGGTAAAGCCATTCTGGGCCGGATCAACGGCAAGGACATCAAGTCCCTGCAGACAATAGGCTAGATGGGTGGAGGCCACCCCAATCCCGCGAGATCGGGATAGCCTCCAATCGCTCGGGAGGAGCGATGCAAAGTCAGTTTGCCGCCCGTTTCTTTCTGTTTTCTTCCGGCTGAAGCAAGGCTTCTGCGGCAGCGATATCGAGTGCTTCCGGGCGCGTGCATCGTGTTTCAATGTCGATGAAACGCTTTTCTTCACCTGATCTCAGAATGGCCAGCATGACATCGACCCCATGCAGGGCGCGTTCCAGCGAACAGCGCATATCGCGACCATCCAGGATGGCGGCCGCCATATCTGCCAATCCTGCCGCTCTATAGTTGGCCATCATGCCTTGCGAGTGCTGCTCATTGGGGATGCCAAAGGGGTGTTCCCAGTTTTCGACTGGTTCGGCTGGCTCACCCGGCTTCGCTATCTGGACTTCCCCACCGAAAAAATTTGGGTCCGGCAGATAGAGCGATCCTTCGGTGCCATATAGTTCCATGTTCGCATGGCGGTGCGCCCACACATCCCAACTCGCTGAAAGCGTTATTGTTGCGCCTTGCTCGAATTCCAACAGTGCGTGAATGGTTGTCGGTGTTTCCACGGGAATGGTTTCACCTTTGCGCGGCTCCGAACTGATTGTCCGCGTCGGTGTCGCCATGGAAGTCAAAGCCGCGACACGCTTCACAGGCCCGATGAGATTGACGAGATTCGCGATGTAATATGGCCCGAGATCGAGTATGGGGCCGCCGCCATGCTTGAAGAAGAAGTCCGGGTTCGGATGCCAATGCTCCATACCGTGGCTCATGACGTGGCATGTGCCTGAAGTGATGCGGCCGACATTTCCACTATCGATTTCGCGCCGCGCCAACTGGTGCGCGCCGCCGAGAAACGTGTCCGGAGCGCACCCCACTTTGAGACCGCGGCCATCGGCAAGTGCCTTCAGTTCCAGCCCCTGCTCCATTGAAAGAACCAGCGGCTTCTCCGAATAGGCATGTTTGCCTGCGGCCAGTATCTGCTTGGTTACGGCATAATGGGCATCTGGAATTGTCAGATTGACGATGATGTCTACGTCATCATTCCGAAGCAGTTCCTCAATAGTCTGTGCCTTTACGCCGAACTCTTCTGCGCGCGCATTTGCTGCCGCAAGATTGATATCTGCGCAAGCCATCATTTCGATGTTTCGAAACATAGGCGACAGCCGCAGATATGCAGCCGATATATTACCGCAGCCGATAATCCCGACACCAAGTGTCCTGGTCATTTCTTTCTCCAACTTAGAAAGTTCTTACGGTTTCGATGGAACGGCTCGCAAACCGGGTATCGTCCGACGGGTTATCGTGTTCCATGATGAAATAGCGGGCAGGCGTCTTGCGCAAAGCCGTAAACAAGGCAGACCAGTCGATGGTTCCGTGACCAACATCTTCCCAACCGTCTTCGTCGGCCTTTTCTCCATTCACCGCGATGTCCTTGACATGAACAGCCAGTATCCGGTTTCCGTAACGCTCGATCCATTCAAGCGGGTCGGCTCCGCCTTTGATGATCCAGGCAATATCGGCCTCCCAGGCCAGATCGGGCGAAGCATTGAGAATATGTTCCTGCGGCACGGAACCGTCAGCCAAGGGCCGGAACTCGAAATCGTGGTTGTGCCAGCCAAAGGCATAGCCTTCCTTGCGATAAGGCTCACCGGCCGCGACCAGGCGTTTACCAAACTCCTGCCAGCCAGCGACACTATCCGGGCGGCGATCTGCATCGAGATAAGGACAGAAGATCGCCTTCATATCGGCAACCTTGGCAATCTCCAGAACGCGGCTCACTTCATTTTCCAGCATATCCAGACCAAAATGGCCGGTGGGCATGGAAAGCCCCAAAGCGTCGAGATCCTTCTTTAATCGAACGGGATCACCATAAATCCCCCCGTAACCCTCTACACGCCGGTAGCCGAGGTCACGCAACATTGTGAGTGTGCGCTCCAGCGGCTGGAAATTGCGAGAGCTGTAAAGCTGATAGGAGTATCCGTTCATGTCCTTATCCTTTGAACTCGTTCCAGAATTGCGTTGGTTTTTCAGAGCAAAATGCACCCGTGCGGATCGACGCGGTGTCCGATCCGTCAGCCAAAATCCAATGGTCGCCTCTTGCTGGAGGCTGTTAAGGGGAGCGTTGTTCTCTGTTCATCTAAAGCCTCTCCTCCGTTTGAGCATCGAAAAGCGACAGGGTATCGGGTTTGAAGCCGATCCTGACCTTGTCTCCTGCCCGATAACGCTTTCCGGCTTCCACGCGCGCGGAAAGCGGATGCCCGTTCAGCCGAAGCCAGACCAGACTATCGGCGCCCATCGGTTCATCCAGATCGACCGTCGCCTCGAATCCGTCCTCGACCTCAAGCCTGACATGTTCCGGACGAACACCGAGTGTTGCCTTCCGGCCCGGCTGTAGCGCTCCGTCATATCCGTCCAGCCCTACGGCTGTCTGTCCGATGTGGAATACGGCCTTTCCTTCTGCGACCGCAATTTCACCAGCGAAGAAATTCATCGATGGCGAGCCCAGGAAACCCGCGACAAACCGGTTCTTCGGGCGGTTGTAGATCGTCAGCGGGTCGGCCAGTTGCTGAACCACGCCACCTTTCATCACGGCAATGCGATCCGCCAGCGTCAGCGCTTCAATCTGGTCGTGGGTAACGTAGATCATCGTGTTGCCGAGTTTCTGATGAAGGCGTTTGATCTCGACGCGCAGCTCGGAGCGCAATTTTGCATCGAGATTGGAAAGCGGTTCGTCGAACAGGAACACATCGACGTCGCGCACCAATGCACGACCGATCGCAACACGCTGACGCTGACCACCAGACAATGCCGAGGGTTTGCGTTGCAGCAAGGGTTCGATCTGGAGAATTTCGGCAGCACGCTTGATGCGTTTGTCGATTTCCCCCTTCGGCAGACCGGCCACGCGCAATCCGAAAGAAAGGTTCTTTTCGACAGTCATCTGCGGGTAAAGCGCGTAGGATTGAAACACCATGCCGATGCCCCGATCCTTTGGCTCATCCCAGGTGACATTTCGGCCTTTGATGAAGATGCTGCCTTCGGAAATATCGAGAAGACCAGCCACGCAATTGAGCAGCGTCGACTTTCCGCAACCGGATGGCCCAAGAAGCACGAGAAACTCGCCTTCCCCGATTTCCAGATTGAGATTTTGCAGCACATTGACCGTGCCGAAGCCAAGCGACAGGTCCTGGATGGAAACGCTTGAATTCATGAACTCATCCTTTCACTGCGCCAGCGGCAATACCGCGAACGAAATAACGGCCGGAGAGGAAGTAAACGAGCAGTGGCACGGCACCGGTAAGGATCGTGGCTGCCATATTGACGTTGTATTCCTTCACGCCCTGCATGGAATTGACGATATTGTTCAACTGCACGGTCATCGGAAAATTCTTCGTTCCGGCGAACACCACGCCAAACAGAAAGTCGTTCCAGATGCCAGTTACCTGCAAAATGATCGCAACTACGAAAATTGGCAGTGACATCGGCAGCATGATCTGAAAGAAAATTCGCCAGAAGCCTGCCCCGTCCACACGCGCCGCCTTGAACAATTCCGGCGGCAAACCGGCGAAATAATTGCGGAACAGCAGCGTGAGGATGGGCATGCCGAAAATCGTATGGATGAAGACAACGCCGGTCAGGGTGCCGAAAATTCCCAGCTCGCGTGTAATGATAACGAGCGGATAGAGCATGACCTGATACGGAATGAACGCCCCGAACAGCAGCACGGCGAAGAAGATTTCTGATCCCTTGAACTTCCAGTTTGCCAGCGCGTAGCCATTTACCGATGCGATCGCGATGGAAACGATCACGCTCGGCACGGTGATCTTGATGGAATTCCAGAAACCTGCACTGATCCCTTCGCAATAAAGGCCGGTGCAAGCCTGGCTCCATGCCTTGACCCAAGGTTCGAACGTGATTTCGACCGGCGGCGCAAAGATGTTACCGAGCCGAATTTCAGGCATACCCTTCAGGGATGTGACAATCATCACATAAAGCGGCAGAAGGTAATAGACGGCAGAAACAATCAGCACACTGTAGAGCATGATGGTTGCTGGGGCAAAGCGCCGTTTCGGTTTACGCCCCCAGGGCTGGGAGACCTGCTTCGCCGCAGGACGCGTCTGGTCCGTTGCAGCTTCGGGTCCGGCTCGTACCCTCCCGTTCAGAACAGCTTCCGTCATCGCGTTTTTCTCCGGCTATGCTCAAACATCGTCCACGGAACGAGGATGATCAAAACTGTAGTCAACATGACCGTAGATGCAGCAAGCCCCTGCCCCAGATTGGCCCAGCCGAACATGAAGTCATAGACGTATTTTGCCGGCACTTCCGATGCGATGCCGGGACCGCCATTGGTCATGGCGACAACCAGATCGTAGAGTTTGACGATGCCGGTCGCGATCAACACGATGGTCGTCACCAGGACGGGGCGCATCATCGGCAGGATGATGAACAGATAGGTTTTCCATTTCGGAATGCCGTCAACTCGTGCGGCCTTCCAGATTTCCTCATCGACACTGCGCAGCCCCGCCAGCATCAGGACCATGACGAGCCCTGTCATCTGCCAAAGCCCGGCAATGACAATCGCATAAATGACGTAGGTCCGGCTCGACAGGATCGCCATATGGAAATTTTCAAAACCTATATCGCGGACCACTTTCTCCAGTCCGAGTTGAGGATTGAATATCCACTGCCAGACAAGACCTGTCACGATAAACGACAGGGCATAGGGATAGAGAAAGATTGTGCGGAACGTATTTTCGAAACGAATCTTCTGGTCCATCAATGCCGCAAGGACAAAGCCTGTCACGAGCGAAAAGCCCATGCACAAGACACCATAGATCGCAAGATTGCGGACCGACACATGCCAGCGGGTGGCAGAGAACAGGCGCGTGTATTGATCGAAGCCGACAAAGTTCAGCATCGGCAGCGATTTGGAGGATGTGAAGGAATAAAGGACTGTCCAGAGCGTGCAGCCAATGAAGACCACGAGAACCGTCGCGATCATCGGAAGGGCTGCAACCTTCGCATTCAGATTGCGAAATATTCCCGGCGGCTTTCGACGATTGCCCTCTTCGATGACGGCCATGATATTCCTCCCTATCCCGGTTTTCGGGGTCCTGCACCGCCATCCTCATGAAGGCGCAAGACCAGACCGAGACTATTGTGCCTGCTCGATAATCTCCGCAAAACGTTCCTGAATGTCATCAACGGTCATATCGGGATTGGAGAAAAACTCAGCCGCCAGACTTTCGATCTGTCCTTGCGTGTCCGGTGCGCGTAACTGCTCCACTGATGGAACGATGTTATCCGGGTTCTTCAAAATCTCGATGCCCGCACGCATGCAAGTCGAGGCTGCCTCAAGATCGACATCGCCACGGATCGGCAGAGAACCCTTGGCAAGATTGAACGCGATCTGCGTATCCTTGGAAACAAGCATGCTGGCCAGCTTTAGCTGCGCCTTCGTAACTTCCGGGTCCTTGTTCTTCGGGAAGTAGATCGCGTCGCCGCCAGTATCCAGATATGGATGGACACCGAGTCCCGGCAAGCAGTCATAATCCTTGCCTGCAACCTTTCCGGCTGTACCAAACTCACCCTGCGCCCAGTCCCCCATGATTTGCGTTCCTGCGCGCCCGGTCAGCACCATATTGGTCGCCTCGTTCCATGAGCGGCCAACATAACCCTTATCAGCCAGTTCGCGTGCCTGCGCCAGCGCTTCAAAGACCTTCTTCATTTCAGGCCCTCGCGCCGCATCGGCATCCTTGTCCTTGTTGACCTTCAGGTAAAGGTCCTTGCCGCCAATCGCAGTCGTCAGCACGGTCAGTATGCCGTTCACCTGCCAGCCGTCACCGGTTGCGAGAGGAACGATGTTCTTTTCCTTCAGCTTGGGAGCCGCAGCGACAAGATCATTCCAATTCTTGGGCGGTTCTGTTCCGGCATCACGAAATGCTTGCGGATTGACCCACATCCATTCCCAGGAATGAATATTCAGCGGAACGCAGTAAAGACGTCCTTCAAAGGTGCAGGATTCCAGGAGGCTCTTAGGGCGAATGAAATCAGCCCAGCCTTCCTTTTCAGCAAGCTCGGTCAGGTCCATCATCAGGCCGCCTTGCACCAGCTCTTCAGCCTGCCGTCCATGATTGAGCTGCGTCGCCCCCATCGGATTGCCACCCAGAATTCGGCTGATAATGATGGGGCGTGCGGTAGAGCCGCTACCGGCTATCGCTCCATCGACCCATTTGTCGCCGCCGAGCGCATCAAATTTTTCAGCAAGAACCTTGACCGCCGCAGCTTCACCGCCGGATGTCCACCAATGGGTGACTTCAAGATTGGCCGCCGAGGCCGAACCTGCCATTGTCAACGCTGTCATAGCCAGACAAACGGATGCGGTGAGCGTCTTTGCTCTTTGAAGCAACATTCCATCTCCTCCCAAATCTGAAACGTTACAGGTATGGTATTCAAAAAGGTCTCACTTGCAACCCCTCATGTGCGCATCTTCAGAGATTCCACATCTGTGGGAAGATTAAGTGGTTGTTGTAACGGTATTTTTCTGATAGCATTTTTCTTGGAACAAAGCATTACAGTATGTGCCATTTCCGAACGAACGGCTATCGAAGCGTCAGAATCTGAAGAATCTGTAACGTTACAGATGCAAGCAATCTCAACAGAAAAAGCGCCCGTTTGGGCGCCTTCTCATGTTTTTTCAAACCCGATTGAATCAGGCGGCCTTTGTCACCAAGCCGTGCGGATCGAGAACAAACTTTTTGGCAGCGCCCTGATCAAAGCTCTCATAGCCCTTTGCCGCATCTTCAAGCGATATCACCTGAGCGTTGACAATATCGGCTATGTTGAGACGTCCATGAAGAATAGCCTGCATCAGCTGGCGATTGTACTTGAGCACTGGCGTCTGCCCCGTATGGAACGACTGCGCCTTGGCCCAACCGAGGCCGAAGCGCAGGGACAGGCTACCTTGCTTTGCGGCATTATCGACGGCTCCCGGATCTTCAGTGACATAGAGCCCCGGAATACCGATGGCCCCTGCCGGGCGGGTGATCTCCATCATCTGGTTAAGCACAATTGCGGGTTGTTCACCGCCGCTGTGGCCCCGTGCTTCGAAACCAACGGCGTCGATAGCACTATCGACTTCGTTACTGCCGGTGACCTCAGCGATCATGTCGCCGAGACGGTCGCTGGCTGAAAGATCGATCGGTTCGAACCCGACTTTCCGTGCGTGATCCAGACGTTCCTTGTTGAAGTCGCCGATCATGACGACCGCAGCTCCCAGAATGCGTGCGGATGCGGCGGCGGCAAGTCCGACTGGCCCCGCGCCCGCGACATAGACAATCGAGCCGACTCCGACGCCAGCCTTGACGGCACCGTGAAAACCAGTTGGCAAGATATCGGACAGCATCGTCAGGTCGCGGATTTTTTCCATCGCTTGTTCGCGATCGGGAAATTTGAGCAGATTGAAATCCGCATAGGGAACCATGACATAGCGGGCCTGTCCGCCAATCCAGCCTCCCATATCGACATAACCATAGGCGCCGCCGGCACGCGACGGGTTGACCGTCAGGCAAACGCCAGTGTCCTGGGATTTACAGCAGCGGCAACGTCCGCAAGCGACATTGAATGGCACCGAAACGATGTCGCCCACGTCGAGCATTTCAACATCGCTGCCCTTCTCGATAATTTCACCGGTAATTTCATGGCCAAGCACAAGACCAGGCATGGCAGTGGTGCGTCCCCGGACCATATGCTGATCTGAGCCGCAAATATTGGTGGAAATTACCTTCAGTATAACGGCGTGGTCCAGCTTCCTCCCGTCCGGTGCCGCCAACACTGGGTCTTCAATATCGCGTACTTCGACTGTCCCGGGCCGCAAATAAACGACGCCACGGTTCTTGCTCATGTCTACCTCCTCCAGGTCGAACAACACTGACAGATTTCAAACAATGCAATGATCGATAGTTTTCCGAGCATACGTTGGAACGCCCGTTTCTGGGAGGTTACAGACAGAACGCGTGTGGTTCAGTCCCAATCGCGACACGTCTCATTCAAATTGACCGTCAGAAGACTGGCTGCTGGCAGTCAGTAGGTAGCGGACTTTGCCTGCGCCGCATCTTCGTCGAAAATGAATGCAGGACCAATCACACGTACATTGCGGTCACTCATGGGAGCAAAAGACGTTGCCGAAATCGCGACCTCGTCATTGCGTGTCGGTCGCGTGTCCGGCATGGGCACGACCACGTTTTTGAATGCATGACTGCCTTTGCTATTGGCTCGCAATTCGCTGATCTTGTTGACATAACCAGCCCAATCGCACTTTTTGAAATCGCTGCCGCCTTGATAATTGTAGGCAGTTGGAAGCTCGATGTAGGACTTGCCGTTGGAAACGGAAACCATGTCCGCTGTTTCGCCATTCGGATCGGTCAAAATATAAAGATCGACATTCTCCCCCTGACAGATAAAGCGGCATTGCGCCAATGTCTCCGTCACATTGTCGGATTTCTGGAACTGCGAATGCGGAGCCGGAAAAAGATAACCGTCCGACAAGCGCACGCAATAGGTCAAGGCGCCCTTCACACCGCTGGGAACCCACGGCTTGCCGGGCGTGGTGACCGAAGACGTTTTCGGCCGGTCGAGTTTTACTTTTGCAGTTTGCGGCGCAACCGGCTGTTCGGCACACGCCCTAGAAGAAAGCGAACTGGACGCGAGTTGCCGCTGGATTTCAGCAATACGCTGGGCAAGATCACGACACGGATTGAAGAAACCTCCACGTTCGTCGCCCCCCTTGCAGCCGCGGCTCCGCTCCATTGCGCGCAGGGCTGAAAGCTGGCGTTGCGTCATCAAATCCGCGGCGCCGGCTGCTCGCGTGCAGGACGCGGCAGCCAATTGCGGATAACAAATCAGTCCAATCAAAAGCAGCAAGGCGAAAGATTTTGTCACAACAACACCGTTGAAACTCAAGACTTCTGACAATTATCCTGCCGACAAGAGGTGAAGCGGCCTTTCCATTTCCGAATTCCCACGCTTGGGGTTCAGCACTTCATCCGGGTCCATTTCCGAGACCAGGGCGGCCAACGCCAATCGCAGATAAAGAGGCGCATCAGTCCGATCTATCGCCTTCAGGGCAACTCGCGAAATACCGAGAGAATGAGCCAGCTCCTGCTCGGATGTGTTCAGGGATGCACAGATTCTCGCGAGCTTTTCGTATGCACGTCTACCCATTGCCGTCGTTCCCTCCTCCAATTTTCTGGCGATCCGTTTCGGTCGCCATTGTTTTTCATCGTTCTGTTTCAACCCGAGACGGCCTTACCCTTAACCGGTGATCGCCCCCGACTTGATGAGGGCTGCAATTTGATCCGGGGCGAGCTTTGTGTCGGTCGAGATGAAGCCGCAGGAGCCCAGATTACGGCAACGCATCACCTCAACTATTGATCATATCTTGCCCGCAACAATAGAAGGACATTTTCTTACATTAAGCAACGTGAAATATCAGACAGAAAATAAAACTACTTCAACCAAACAAGGATAACCAAACAACCCTTATTTATGGCACATACCGGTTTTGAGTATACTGACTCCTTGTATACTTTTTATGCTAAATGTTTGATTTCTATATGTAATAAGTCCGAATCCCCCTGAATAGGGGAATGCCAACACCCGCAAATTTTGCCATCCTTAATTGAAATCCAACAAGCGCATCAAATGTAAATTGCAGAGATTCCAAACGAAACAAAGGTTAACTTTATCTGGAAGAATGGAGCCCCAATGCGCTTTCGGGTCGGGTGCAGTAGCAGCGCATGGATTGAATCAAAAAACTGGCGAAGAATCGACATCAGGTCCACGCAAGTGCGCGCGACCTTCTGCTCGCCAAGTCGGACGCAAACAGGGATGTGAGTCCCTAGAAGTCATCCCGGTGGCGAATGGATTGCAGATAGGCGTAGGCAGTACCCAAAAGCACGGGGACGATTACCAAAGCGGTCCAGAATAGAATGTTGCTCATCTCTGCCCTCTCCCATAGTGCGTAGCGATGTGCATTCTGCATCTCTGCAGGCACTATTCTAACACGGAAATGGCTGTCCTGCTCCAAATTCTTAATGGAAGGTTAATGCGCTTCGACGTCCTGACGGGCAAATATCGTCACCAACCAGTCGATAAATACTCTGACCCGCGGAGAAAGCTGACGGTCCCGGGGGTATATGACAGAGACTGGTGATGGAGTTGGAGGACAAGCGGTGAGTATCTGCACCAGTTTTCCATCACCGATGTGCTTCATCGCATGATAACGGGGAATCTGTATGATCCCCAGCCCCTCACAGGCAGCAGCCGTATAGCTCTCGGCGGCATTGACCGTGAGTGACGCAGGGATCGTGACGGTGCGCAATTTTCCGTCGATCATGAATTCCAGCGGCATGCGCGTAATACTACCGCTCGCCCTGAAACCGATCATTCGGTGACCTTCGCCCAACTCGTCGGGGTGTTGGGGGTGCCCAAATCGCGAGATATAAGAAGGGGATGCGACGGTGATCTCATCCAGCACCGTAACGCGCCGGGCAATCATGTCGCTGTCTTGCAGCGCACCAACGCGCAGAACGCAATCGATACCTTCCCGAATCAGATCGACGAACCGGTCTCCCTCGGTCATATAGAATTCGATCTCGTTATATTTTTCCAGAAAGGCTGGCAGTTCGGGAAAAAGAAAATGGCGGGCCAGTGTTCCTTGAACCTCAACTCGAAGCAGGCCTTTGGGCGCAGCTCCGGAAAACCCGCCTTCGGCATCCTCCACATCAGCCAGGATTGCTGTGCAACGCTGGTAATAGGCCTGACCATCAAGCGTTGGATTGACGTGTCGGGTGGTCCGTAGAAACAGCTGCGTACCCAGTCGTCTTTCAAGCTGCTTGATCGCGTCGGTAACGGTGGAACGCGGAATTCCGAGATCTTCGGCAGCCAGGGTAAAACTGCGGCGTTCCAATACGCGGGTGAAGACCCGCATCGCGTCGAACCTGTCCATCTGATTGTTCGCTCTTCTCGGATAGTGATACCAAATAATGCCCGATTAAACGGCTAGAGAAAAGTGCGATCTTGTTGGTGCTTACAAAACGGACCTAAGTGATCGGAGCACAGAATGTCAGATATGAAAAACGGGGTTGCCATCGTCACCGGAGCATCGCGAGGCATCGGTGCCGCCATTGCCGAACGTCTGGGGCGCGATGGTTTTACGGTTATCGTCAACTATGCCGGCAACGCTGCGATGGCCAACGCCGTGGTGGCCAGGATCAAGGCTGCGGGAGGCGTCGCGCTATCAGCACAGGCCGATGTTGCCGATCCCGTCGCGGTAAAGAAAATGTTCGATGCCGCCGAAACCGCATTCGGAGGAGTTGACGTCCTCATCAATAATGCCGGTATCATGGCCCTATCACCTCTCGCTGCTACCGAAGATTTGGATTTCGACAAGACTGTATCGGTCAATCTAAAAGGGACATTCAATACTATGCGGGAGGCAGGCAGGCGCCTGCGCGACAATGGACGCATTATCAATTTTTCGACCAGTGTGGTTGGCCTGAAACTGGAAAATTACGGTATTTATGCAGCGACCAAGGCCGCCGTCGAAACGCTGACGGGTATCATGGCCAAGGAAATGCGCGGTCGAAACATCACCGTCAATGCCGTCGCCCCCGGCCCCACCGCGACTGACCTCTTTTTGGATGGAAAATCAGAGGAAGTCGTTGCTCGCATGGCGAAGATGAGCCCGCTCGAACGGCTCGGCACACCGGAGGACATCGCAGGCGTAGTGGCGTTTCTCGCAGGACCCGACGGCGCTTGGGTGAACGGCCAGACCTTACGCGCCAATGGTGGGTTCATCTGAAATACGGACATGCTCTGCGAGGCAGGTATCTCGCAGAACGTATTTCCCCTAAAACTATCCTAATAGTTGTAGATAATCCCTATTCGCCTTGACAGTTTGTCGCGGTGAGGCTTCACATGAGCCGGATTCTTTTCGCCTTTTCTAAATAAATCGGAATTGGCATCGGTCGTTGTGAGGGGATGCAAATGCTTATTGGTTACAACCGGCTTTTACGGGCCTTTGCAGTCGCAGCTTGCCTTTTGGCAGCTCCACACAGCACGCAAGCCGCCGAAAGTCGGCAGATAGAGATAACCAAAGACAGCGATTATTTCGGCTTCGACCTGCGAACAGAGAAAAATGTCTCCCTTGACCAGTGCAAAAGCATTTGTCTGGGCGACAACGCCTGCCTCGCCTTCACCTACAATCCGAAGGTCAAATGGTGCTTTCTGAAGTCTGATTTCAACAAGCTCAATCAGTCCGTTGGTTCCATCGCAGGTAAGGTTGTAACCCAATCCACAGCAGCCCGCGAAGTTGAAGATATTGGCGCTCCGCCAACCATCTCCTTTTTTGCCGCCAATCTGATTGACGAAGCCCGACGCTTGAAGCGCGAACTGGCTGGCCTCGAAAGCCCCGACAGCCTTCGCTCGTTGAAGAGCGATGGCGCGTCTGCAGCGTTGAATGGCGACCCTCGCACGGCGATGGAAAAGTTCCGCCTGGCTGTCAGCATGTCCCCTGATGAAAGCGAAATCTGGGCCGGTTATGCGCTGTCGGCGCTTGCGACCGAGCCATCCAACGGGCAGGAACGTTCAAAATTCCAACGCGATGCGACGTCCGCCTCCTGGTTTGCCTACCAGACTTCGCGCACCAAAGAGGAGCGCGCGCAAGCGCTTGCCATCATGGCCCAGGCGCTCGAAAAGCGCGATGCATCCCGCCCGGCCTTGCAAGCCTATGAAGCGAGCCTTGATCTCGTCAATTCCGCATCCGTTCGTGCGGCCTATGAAGACCTGAAAGCCCGTAAAGGCTTCCGTATCGTCAACAACACAGTCGATAATGACAATGCCGCGCCGCGCATCTGCGCGCAGTTCTCCGAAGAATTGGTGAAAAGCGGAGTCGACTATTCGAGCTTCGTCACGCTCGACAATGGCGCACCGCAGGCAGTTGAAGCCAAGGATCGCCAGATTTGCGTCGAGGGACTGGAGCATGGCCGCAATTATACGGTGACGTTCCGCCAGGGTCTGCCGTCGACTGTCGGCGAAGTGCTGCCAGCGCCGGTCAATCTTTCGATCTATGTGCAGGACCGTGCTCCATCGGTGCGTTTTACCGGCGACAGCTTCGTGCTGCCTGCCAAGGCGCGTCGCGGCATTCCGTTGGTCAGCGTCAATCTGGATGCAGCCAAGGTCAAGCTCTACCGCGTCGGCGACCGTTCGCTCGCTCAACTTCTTTCAGGTTATCAATTCCTGCGCCAGCTCGACAGCTACGACATCAGCACGGTATCCGACCAGTTGGGCGCACCCGTCTGGGAGGGCGAGATCGAGGTTGCAGGCAATCAGCTGAATAAGGAAGCCACAACCAGCTTCCCGGTTGATGAGGCGCTGCCCGAACGCAAGCCCGGCGTCTATGTACTGACTGCCGAACCGCTGGTTCAGAAGCCCGATGATGCATATGGCACCAAGGCAACCCAGTGGTTCGTCGTCTCCGACATCGGCCTTTCGACCTATACCGGACAGGACGGCATCAATGTATTCGCCCGTTCGCTGGAAAGCGCAGAACCGCTTAAAGGCGTGAAGCTGACGCTGCTTGCACGCAACAATGAAGTGCTGGGCGAAGCGACGACCGACAGCGATGGCCGTGCGACGTTTACGCCTGGCCTGACACGCGGCATCAACGGCATGGTGCCAGCGGTTCTGATGGCCAGTCAGAATGACGACGATTTCACATTCCTCGATATGGCGCGCGCTGGTTTCGATCTTTCCGATCGTGGTGTGTCTGGCCGTGCAGTGCCGAAAGCGCTTGATCTTTATGCATGGACGGAGCGCGGCATTTATCGCGCGGGCGAAGTCGTGCATGTGGGTGCGCTTGCGCGTGACGAGACCGCAACGGCGATTGACGATCTGCCGCTCACCTTCATCTTCACGCGTCCCGATGGTGTGGAAGATCGCCGTCTCGTTTCCGACAGCAAACTCGCCGGTGGTCATGCCGTCGACCTGACCTTGCCGTCGAACGCCATGCGCGGCACCTGGAATGTTTCGATCTATACCGATCCCAAGCAGCCTGCGATTGCCACGCAGATGTTTCTGGTTGAAGATTTCGTTCCGGACCGGATCGAGTTCGATCTGACGTCCGACAAGCCGGAAATTGCAGTAGGCGAAGCCGCCAATATCACCGTGGATGGTCGTTTCCTCTATGGCGCCCCTGCCGCGGGCCTTGCACTCGAAGGTGAAGTCACGCTTTCGACCAAGCGCCAATGGGACCGCTTCAAGGGCTATTATTTCGGCCTCGCTGACGAAGAACAGGGCGAAGCCACCCGCCTTCCGCTCGATGGTCTGTCGAAGGTCGATGAAAACGGCAAGGCTACTTTCACGGTTGCGGTCGACGAAATGCCGTCAACGACGCGTCTCGTAAACGCGGCCGTGACAGTTCGTATGCGCGAAACCGGTGGTCGTGCTGTTGAACGCAAGATCGACATTGCCATTCAGCCGGAAACCGATCTCATCGGCATTCGCCCGAATTTCGCTGGCGATGAAGTCCCGCAGGGTGGAACCGCGAAGTTCAGCCTGATCGCCTCTGACAGCAAGGGTGATCGTAAGGCGCTTGACGGCGCGCAATGGTCGCTGGTCAAGATCGAGCGTAATTATCAGTGGTATCGCAATGGCAACAGCTGGAACTATGAGCCGGTCACCTTCACCAAGGCGATTGCCAACGGCAAGATCGATCTGAAAACCGATAGTGAGGCTGAAATCAGCCTGCCGGTCGATTGGGGTCGTTACCGTCTGGAAGTAGAAACTACCGACGCCTCAGGCCCGGCTAGCAGCTACGAATTCGATGCGGGCTGGTATGTAAGTTCGACCTCGACCGAAACACCGGATGGGCTGGAAATTGCGCTCGACAAGGAACATTATGCGGCGGGTGACACGGCAGAACTGAAAGTTTCGCCTCGTTTTGCCGGTGAGTTGCTCATCACCATCGGTGCAGAAAAGCTGCTCAAGACCATCACGGCCAGCGTTCCGGAAGGTGGCACGACCATCGATATTCCGGTGGGTGAGGATTGGGGTGCGGGCGCCTATGTTACGGCAACGCTGTTCCGTCCGGGCGAGGCCGCTGAAAGCCGCATGCCTACGCGAGCGATTGGTCTTAAATGGCTGAAGGTCGATCCTGCCGACAAGCAGCTTGCGGTCAAGCTGACCCCGCCTGAAAAGATCGCTCCGCGTTCCACACTTTCCATTCCGGTTTCGGTTGAAAATGCGGGTGGCGAGCAGGCCTATGTCATGGTTGCGGCAGTCGATGTCGGCATTCTCAACCTGACACGCTACCAGCCGCCGAACCCTGAAAACTGGTTCTTCGGCCAGCGTCAGCTGGGTCTTGAAATGCGCGATATGTATGGTCGCCTGATCGATGGTTCGCTCGGCGTCACCGGCAAGCTGCGCACGGGTGGTGATGGTGGCAATATGGCAGCCGAAGGCAGCCCCCCCACCGAAAAGCTGCTAGCGCTGTTCTCCGGTCCGGTAGAACTCGACAGCGATGGCAAGGCGACGATCAGCTTCGACGTACCGCAGTTCAACGGCACTGCGCGTGTCATGGCTGTCGCATGGTCGAAGAAGGCCGTCGGTCACGCGGTTACCGACGTCATCATTCGCGATCCGGTGGTTATCACTGCTGGCCTTCCGCGCTTCATGGCGCCCGGCGATCAGGCAAATATCCGCTTCGATATCGCCAATACGGATGCGCCGGATGGCGATTATCATGTGAGCCTCGAGACCACCGATAATCTCGGGGTTCAAGTTGGCTCCTATCCTGAAAGCATCGCGCTAGCTGGCGGGAAGCGGCAGTCGATCACCGTTCCGCTCAATGCTGTCGCCACGGGTGCCGGTGGTGTGACGATCCGGCTTTCCAACGATGCGGGTCTCAATGTTGAACAGGCTTTGGCATTGCCGGTGCGTCCGGTGGATCTGCCGGTCACGAGCCGCCATGTCGTCAATCTCGCAGCCAATGGCGGGAGCCTGAAGGTCGATGGCGGCCTTCTGTCAGAGAGCCTGCTTGACGGTGCCTTTGTCAGCGTCGGTGTCACGCGTAGCGCGGCCTTTGATGTCCCAGCCCTGTTGATGGCGCTCGACCGCTATCCTTATGGCTGCACAGAGCAGACCACCAGCCGTGCTCTCCCGCTGCTTTACTTGAGCGAAATGGCGGCAGGTACGGAAGCGGCAGCGGGTCTGGAAAGTCAGGAAGAACTTAAGAAACGCGTCCAGGATTCCATCTTCCGCGTGCTGAACAACCAGTCTTCAAGCGGTTCGTTCGGCCTGTGGTCGCCGGGTTCGGGTGATCTCTGGATGGACGCCTATGTGACCGACTTCCTCACGCGTGCTCGTGAAAAGGGGTATGACGTGCCGCAGCAGGCAATGCTCTCTGCGCTCGCCAATCTGCAAAACGCTCTCGGCTATACAACCGATGTGACAGAACGCGGTAACGACATTGCCTATGCGCTTTACGTTCTGGCGCGCAACAAGAAGGCATCAGTCGGCGACCTGCGTTATTATGCCGATACTCAGCTTGAAAACTTCGCGAGCCCCATGGCAGTCGCACAGCTTGGCGCAGCACTCGCCCTTTATGGTGATCAGCCGCGTTCCGAACGCGTCTTCGATGCGTCGCTCCAGCTTGCAACCAGCCAATCCAGTTTCGACTATAATCGCTCCGATTACGGTTCGCCGCTGCGTGATGGTGCTGCAATGCTTGCGCTTGCTTCGGAAACCAAGCCTGCGCCGAAAGTGCTGCCGTCGCTGATCACGCTGGTCGAGTTCCAGCGTGAAAAGGCGCGTTATCTCAGCACGCAGGATCAGGCATGGATGCTGCTTGCCGCACGCGGCCTGCAGGAAGACAATGGAGCAATCAGCCTCGACATCAATGGCACCGCGCATCAAGGTGCATTCTCAGAACGCCTCAATGGTGCAACCCTGGAAGCGCAGCCGCTGATTGTCACGAACAAAGGACAAGGCTCGGTCGACGCAGTCGTGACCGCCGTAGCGCCGCCGGCCCAATCTCTTCCTGCGGGTGGCGAAGGTTTCAATATCGAGCGCACCTATTATACGCTTGACGGTGAACCAGCCAATGTCACCGGGGTCAACCAGAATGAGCGCTATGTGGTTGTCCTGAAAATTGACGATTTGCAGGAATGGCAGTCACGTCTGCTCGTGACAGACCTCCTGCCAGCTGGTTTCGAGATCGATAATCCAGGCCTCGTTTCCAGTGCCAATCTCGGCAATTTTCCATGGCTTGAAAGCACGCAGGCAGCGCATCTCGAATTCCGCAATGATCGCTTTGTGGCGGCTTTCGACCGCTCTGCAGGCACGAAGAGGCCGATCACACTGGCCTATGTGGTGCGTGCGGTGACGCCGGGTCTTTACACCCATCCGGCGGCCACGGTTGAGGACATGTATCGTCCGCAATTTGCAGCGCGCACGGCAACCGGCATGATGGAGGTGGCAGCGCCGTAAGCAATCCCAAAAGTGGGACCGGTTTTCGGACAAGATCATGGCTAAACATAAATCATGTCCAAAGAGATGAAAAGGCGATGGAAAACAGCCATTGGCGGCGCCGTGTTCCTCTGCATCGCCGCTTTGGGAACGGTGGTCGGGCTGGACTGGCTCGACCGCGCATATCCTCCGCCTTTGCCGGAACGGCTGACCATTTCCACCGAGGTCATGGATCGCGACGGCTCGCTGCTGCGGGCCTATGCGACGCCGGACGGATACTGGCGGCTTAACACCCGGATTGAGGACGTTGATCCAAATTTCCTGAAAATGCTCATCGCTTATGAAGACAAGCGTTTTTACGATCATGGCGGCATTGATTTCCGGGCTCTTGCACGGGCTGCGATGCAGCTTGCCGGCAGCGGCCGCATTGTATCCGGTGGATCGACGCTTTCCATGCAGCTTGCGCGCCTGATCGAGCCGCGCGAAAGCCGCAGCTTCGGTTCCAAATTCAGGCAATTGGCCCGCGCTATCCAGATCGAACGGCGGCTGAGCAAATCCGAAATCCTCGAACGCTATCTGACACTCGCGCCCTATGGCGGCAATCTGGAAGGTGTGCGCTCCGCGTCATTAGCCTATTTTGGCAAGGAGCCCTTGCGCCTGACCATATCGGAAGCAGCTTTGCTCGTTGCCTTGCCGCAACTGCCAGAACGTCGCCGCCCGGATCGGGCGATGCAGAATGCAGTTGCAGCACGTGATCGTGTATTGAAACGCATCGTTTCGGCGGAGGTGTTTACGGAAGAGGAAGCTGACCGCGCATCGCGTGAGCGCATATCCGCTACTCGTCATCCCTTGCCTTCATTGGCCGCCCACTTTGCCGATCTGGCGCTGAAGCAGGCTCCCACCGAAGCACGCCATCATCTCACGCTCAAAAAATCCGTGCAGGCAGGACTGGAAGCGGTTGCGCGGGAAGCCGCAGCGAAACTTGGGCCGAGAGTCTCGGTTGCCATGGTGCTGGCCGACAGCCGCAATGGCAACATTCTGGGTGAAGTCGGTTCCGCTGACTATTTCGATGGCAAGCGGCAGGGCTGGATCGACATGACCCGCGCCATGCGCTCGCCCGGCTCAACGTTAAAACCTTTCATCTATGGGCTGGCCTTCGAGCAGGGACTGATTGCGCAGGAAACCATCATCGAAGACCGCCCGCTGGATTTTGCAGGCTATCGTCCGCGCAATTTCGATATGAGCTATCAGGGCGATGTCAGTATCCGTCAGGCGCTGCAAATGTCCCTCAATGTGCCGACTATCAGCCTGCTCGATGCGGTCGGCCCTGCACGGCTGACGACGCGCATTCGTCAGGTAGGTGTCAATCTGCAACTGCCTAAGGGCGAAGCGCCGGGACTTGCTATCGGCCTTGGCGGCGCGGGGATCAGCCTGCGGGATCTGGTGCAGCTTTATACCGGGCTTGCGAATGGGGGTCGCGGCACGGCCTTGCGTGATGGCACCGAAAGCTCGGAGCCTGTGCAGCCCTCCGCCCCCATTCTCACCGAGCAGGCGTCTTGGCAGATTGGCGATATTCTGGCCGGTGTCGTACCGCCGCAAGGGGCGAAACGTTTAGGCATCGCTTACAAGACCGGCACATCCTATGGTTATCGCGATGCTTGGTCGGTCGGCTACGATGGCCGCTATGTGCTGGGTGTCTGGGTCGGCCGTGCCGATGGCGGCTCGGTGCCGGGCCTTGCAGGCTATGTTTCGGCGGCACCCATCCTGTTTGATGCCTTTGTGCGCTCAGGCATCGCTTCCGTACCGCTTCCGCGTGCGCCAGCCGGCGCGTTTCGCACTGCACGTGCCGATCTTCCGGTGACGCAAATACGCTTTTCATCCGCAAGCGATCCCCTGCCGGTTGTCAAAGCCTCGATTGAGCCTGCGCCGCGCATCGTGTTTCCGCCCGATGGCGCGCATGTGGAACTGAAAGCGCTGACGGACAATGCGTCACCCTTGGTGCTAAAATTGCAGGGCGGACGCGCACCGTTCCGCTGGCTCGCCAATGGCAAGCCGATCGCCGAGATCGAACGGAGAAGGACGACAAACTGGCGACCGGACGGAACCGGATATTCGACACTGACCGTAGTCGATGCAGCGGGGCGGGCCGCAAGCGTCAGCATTTTTGTTGAATAACGACCTACTGGGCGGCTTCTGATAGCACTGGGTTCACCGGAGCCTGCTTCTCAAGCGACATGACTTTTAAATTGCCGGAAAACAGGATGCCGGTGATCGGAAGTACCGGTTGCTCGGGCAGTTCCTCATGATGCGTGCTGTCTTTCGGAACATGCAGCTTATGTTCCACGCCCTCTTCAGCACCCGACAGGGTGAGCGCAACATTCCCCCGTGCTTCCAGCAGTTTCGCGCCGTAGAGAAACTCGAAGCTCAGCATCGAAACGAGGAATTTGTAGGTTCCGTCGCGAACGCCTCCCTTCATCATGGCAGCACGATGAACCTCCCCGCCCGTCGTCACGTCAAGCGGCGGAATGCGGGGATCGCAGACGTAACCCAACGCAAGCAGTTGTCCGCCCTCAACCTCGAAGCGCATTTTATCCGCGCCAAGATCGAGTGCTGAGATCGAGAAACGGCGATTGCTGTATTGAACCGGAACACGCCCCAGCCGCTTGCACAATTGCTGGCCGCTCAAGGCGCGCGCATTCGCGAAATGGTCCGGATCGATGGCGAATGGCAGTGCTTTTGCGCGATGCGGAACAGAAAGGGCCGGTTCAAGAACATCCGCAATCAAATTCGCAACGATAGTCGTCGAAACCGGTCGCGCATAGTGACCCTGATCGAGATAGAAGGCCGGATTACCCACGACATCGCGGCCATATTGCTGCATCAGCATTCGGGAGATATCGACGAGATCGTTCCATACCATTGCGAAATATAATTGATCCCCGCGTCGATCGACGGAACTGAATTCAGAAACGAGCCATTGCGAGCGCCGAATACAAGCGTTGCAACCCGCAAATTCGGATTGCGTTCGAGCGCGTAGCGAATGATCCCTTCGTAAAACCGGGCCCAATGGCGGAATGGCCGCCGCTCATCCCCATATACGAAGGCATCGTTGATCGCATATTCAATCAACAGCAGTTCGCAATCTTCAAGCTGTTCGAACTGCTTGAGTTGATAAAGGCCGAGCGCACTCGTCGTGCCCCCCACCGCGAGATCGGCAACAATATCAAGTTCCACACCGCGCCGCGCCATCGTCGATAGAAGTGTGGGCAGATAGCCCGGAAGCATGACGGTGTTCGAACCGCCGATAATTACAGTCTTGAGTTTCATTTCGTCCCCGTTGCAGCTTTACCCGCTGGCGTCAGCGCACCGCAACGCCAAACACCGTAAGTGCTTGCATCCCAATCAAAATAATAAGCAGCGGCGATCTGGCCGCTGTCCATCATCTGTCGAAAACGGTCGCGCGTCTTTTCGACCAGTTGCTCGCGATTATCGTCATTGGCAGGACAGGCTTTTGATGTATTGGCAAAACCCCATTCCGTGATCCAGCAAGGCTTGCCGTCCACACCACCGCAAAAAGAAAGCGCATTATTGATGTGTTTTGCCCGAGCAGCGCGCGTCCCGCTGCTGCCGGGATAGATATGAATACCATAGCCGTCAGCAACGTCGTCCAGACCATATTTCTTCAAAAGATCGGTAAAAGACGCAGGTTCGACAGTGTCTATCCCGCGCCGGTCTGCATCGATGAAAGGGATATCGGACAGACCCGCAGATACGACCTTTGCCTTGGCGCTGTGCCTGGTTTTCGCTAATTCCGCCCGCAAAATGCGCAAAAGTTCGACGTATTTTTCCGCACCCTTTTCGACCAGAGGAAGCTCCTCCATCTCGGTCAACGAGCGCGCGGTCTTCATCTTCTCCTTGGGCAGAATGGCAAGGTCGCCATTATAGGCGCCCCAGTTGATCTCGTTTCCGGGTTCAACCGCCACAAGAGGAACCCCCAGCGCATCGATCTTCTGCAAGGCATCCGCCATAGCATTCCGGAACCGCTCAGGAGATATGTCGGAAAGCCGATACATGTCCCATATACGCCCGCGCCCCGACCGAGGTTTTGTTCCATCCGGATAAAAATCCGCATTGTTGAGCGAGATTTCGAGCAGGATCGCCAGACCCTTCTCGTGAGCAAGGCGTGCGGCATCGATGCTTTGATCGAGCGGTCGGGTGAGCGACAATCGAACCGCCACTACCCCGTTCTCCACCATCTGATCGAATATCTGCTCGCGCTCGGCTGGCTTGAGCCAGGCCATATTCACCCGGTTGACGCCAAAGCGCGTATCCGCAAGAGCACCGTCGGGCGCAACCGCGAGCAGAACAGCGGCCAAGAAAGCCGCCACTACCCCTTTCCTGCCCCCGGTGCTCTCGCGAAGTTTCATCATCGGATACCGATATCTTTCAGCGCACCGTTAAAATTGGCCTCGCATTCCGAATAACGGTTGATGGCCGCAGGCACGTCGATCTTGGAAAGGAAGTCGCGCAGGTAGGCTTTCTTCTGCGGCTCGCGGTTCCAGACGCTCGCTTCGATATGCGGAAAACCGACGAAGCCCAGCATCTCGCGCATGCGGTCGTCGACTGCGATCATCAGGCCCGGAATACCCGACTGCATGCCGATGATCGTGCCATGGAATCTGCGGCTCAGGCCAAAATCCTGGCTGGAGATCCAACTGCGCCATTTATGCGTGTCGAAGAACACCAGCAGCTCGTTCTTGCGCTGCCATTTTTCCATATGCTTGTAATCGACGGTCGCGGTGATGCGGCTTGCCGCCTGATCATAGGCTTCGGCATGGTCTTCCCCTGCCATGTTCATGTTGTAGACGATCACCTCGTCCTGAATGACATAGCTTGCAACGCTGTCCTTTTCGAGGAGCGCATGCGCATCGACAATCGTATCGGCAACGCTGCCGAGATAACCGCCAAAGGAGATTTTCTGCGCATCGGCAAGAGTTGGGTCGGCAAGGCGGCTCAGCGAGCGTTTCATCTGGTCCGGCGCATAATAAAGCGAGGGACAGCCGGTCGGGCGGACGTATTTCATGCCCGCATCTTTCAAAAACTCCTCGGTGAAATGCCCGCGCGTGAGGAAGAAGCTTTCCTTGCGGCGCAGAATTTCGAGGAAACGGCGCGTGCCTTCCGGCAACTCCGCCTTCAGGTTTTCCTTCTTTTGAATGCCGATGCCCATGACCACGATTGGCATGTTCAGCTTTTCAAAGACGAAGGATTCCGTCGTCGCCGCATAGCCGGGTCGCAAAAGATTGGCGGAGGCAAACAGGCACAGGTCGAAATTCTCATTGAGTTCTGCATAGGTGTCCGGCGAATTGAGGCTGTTGGCCAGATGCCAGAAGGGAACGTAGGTCACATCGTGGCCGCGCACTGCGTTGGCCGCGCCCTCACCGATGAGATAATTGCCCGTATTGGCAATCTTCTTGACCTGATCGATCACATCCTTCTTGGTGCGGATGGGCTCGAAATAGGGGCGATGCTTCACTCTTGCCCCGGAAACGCTTTCGACGGTCCGCATCAGATATGACGGGATGCCGGTGATCATTATGCGCATGGTGATCCATCTTCGCTGGAATTAAGAAAACTGGTGAAGAGTGCCTGAGATCAGCCGATGCCGATTTCTGAAAGCACGCTCCGGAAATTGCGTTCTCGCGCCGAGTAAGTTTCGATGACTTCGGGAATGTTCATCGAAGCGATGTGGTCGCTGACGAAAGCCCGCCTGTCGTTGGCGGCGTTGAGATCGCGGGCATCGATCTTCGGCAGGCCGGAGAAATTCAGCATCTCGCGCATACGGTCATCGACAGCGACCATCAGGCTCGGCACGCCCGCCTGCATGGAGATGATATTGCCGTGGAAACGGCGACCGAAAGAAAAGTCCATGGTCGAGCACCAGGCGCGCCATTGATTGGTATCGAGGAAGGCGTGAACACTCACCTTCTTTTTCAGATCGCCCGAGCCCTTATACGTCAACGGGCCGACAAGTTCGCCCGTAGTGGAGTCATAGGCGCGGCCATTCGCATCCGATTCAAGCTGCATGTCGAAATGCAAGAGCTCATCCTGAACCACATAAGCCGAACGCCCATCATCGGAACCGAGCGCGTTCATATCGCCGATAGTTTCGAGTTCCGCTCCCATATAGCCGGTGAAGACGGTACGGCCCTCGCCCACCTTCACGTCTGGCAGGCGACTGATCGCCTTGCGCATATTGTCCGGACGGAAATAAAGCGACGGACAACCGACCGGGCGGACATAGGAAAAGCCCTGATCGCGGAGATAGCCGGCTGCATTTTCACCCCGCGTGAGAAAATAGTGTTCGCGGCTTTTCAGCACTTCCAAAAGCTTCTTCGTACCCGCTGGCAGGCCGTCCCCGCCTTCAATGTCGGGGCGGTTCTGGATGCCGATGCCGAGCATTACGACAGGCATGTCGAGTTTCGACAGAACCAGCGCTTCTGCATCCGCCGACAAGCCCTTGCGCAGAAGGTTTGCGCAGGTGAAGACGCAGATATCAAACTCCTTGTTGACCTCCTCAAGCCCCGTTCCGTTGTTCACGCAATTGTAGAGGTGCCAGAACGGAATGTGCTTGGCAGACGGCAAAAGCGCTGTCATCGCACCTTCGCCGATCAGATAATTGCCGGTATTGCTGATGTTCTTCAGCTCCTGGATAAAATTATCCCGGGTTTCGGAATCCCGCTGCTTCTCCGAATAATAGACCTGCGCCTTATCCGCACGCTGAATGAGGCGGGTCAGATGGCTCGGAATGCCCGTAACGAGGATTCTTGGGTTGGTTGGGCGGCTCATAGGTCGACCTTTCTGGTATAATCAGGCAACTGCACGGCCGGGGAGAACGGCGGTCGCGCTGGCATCGTCTGCAACATCCGGCTGGGAGAACCGGGATTTCGGATAAACGGGGCTTATTTCGTTCGCCCAATCGGTAAATTCGGAGAACGCCGAGCTCCATGTGCGATGTGCTGCGGAAGCGAGAGCGCCTTCGGCGGTCCGCATCAAGGCTTCGCGATCCTGTGCAAGGATCGTCAGAATGCGTGTCATGTCTGAGACGATCTGCGCATCGTTGCCATTGCGGATGAGAATGCCATCGCGTCCGTGATTGATAAGCTCATCGACGGCGCCGACCGCCGTGGCGACCGGCACGCAGCCGAGTTGCTGCGCTTCGGCGATCATCAGCGGCGCGCCTTCCCAGCGCGACGGCATCAGGAGAACATCGGCCCAGGCCAGATGGTTGGCAATGTCCTTGCCGTCGAAAACCGGCGGCGAGACTTTCACGCCCGCATCCTTCAAACGTGTCATCCACGATGCGCTCGGATCGTCGGAGAGAATTTCGCCGCCGATGGCCTGCGCTTCAAAAGGAATGCCCTGCTCTTTCAGCTTGACGATTGCATCATGCAAACGGTCGATACCCTTCTGGCGGTCGAGCCGTCCCATGTAAAGGATACGCATGGGCTCGCCCTGGCGCCCCTGCTTGCGCGCGGCGGTGACTTGCGCCCGCTGTTTTGTATCGATTGAAAAACTGGCCCCGTTTGGCACCGAAAACACTTTTTCATACGGTACGCCAAAGCTGTGCAGATAAATTTTCAATTGATCCGAACAAGTGAGAAAAGCGTCATAGGCATGTTCGAAGGCGATCGCAGCATAGGGTTGACCTGCTTGACGGCGGAAGACCGTTTCGTCCACCACATGCAGATAGCAGGCGGTGCGGGTGCCTTCCGAGCGAAGCTTACCCATCAGGGGGTGAGCGGCCATGACGTGGTTGTTCACGACAAGATCGAAACCGGAAAGCTGGCCGCGCAGGATACTCCAGTCGAGCGGATGATCTTCGGTGATGAAGTCCTGACCGAGGAAGCGGTTTGTGTCTCCCCAGGCGGGAATGCCATCCTTCCAGAAATGCAGATAATCGAAGGACTGGTCGAACTCATCGAGCACGTCCATCCGCTCATTGCCGAGCACGAAGAGATGGGTTTCAAACCCCTGGTTCTTCAGCTCCCGCCCGGCGGCATAAGCGACCTTTTCCGCCCCGCCGAAAGAAGCATTCGGCACGAGAACGGCCGCGGTCTTTTTCCTTGCGGGGTTATGCGCAAGCGGCAGAACGGGTCCGCCGCCAAGTTCATTGCGCAGCACCTGGTACATTTCGGAAAGGGCCGGCAGGCGACGGGGGCGCCATGTCCAGCGTGTGGCCGCGCTCTGCTTCAGCGGGCTTGTTGCAATCGACGTCACCAGATTGAGCATTGATTGTTCTGGCCGTGAGAGAGCGCGGCGCTGGCGAACGCGCGGGAACGGAAAGCGCACCTTCATGCGCGCCGATGTGGGCCATAGTTGCTGCGTACCCAACGAAGCGAACCAATCGAGCGCATCGTTTTCAATGATTTCCTTTATGAGCCGGGTCGAAACGAAAATCAGGTCGGCATGTGGCTGCCGCGTACCCGACGGCATGATTTCGGTGTCGATGCGCCGCTCGTCCTCGACATTGGTGAGTTCCACAAAGACGATGTTGGCCTGTTCCGCCAGCTTCTCAAGCCGCGACAGGATATTCGGCAACAGGCGCGAACGCGCCAGAAGTTTCAGCGTCTCTGTGTTGGACGAGGCAAGAAACGGCGGGAAATGGAAATTATCCGGCTCGGACACACTGCCCCAGAAGGCACGGATCGCATCATCGAACTTGAGATCGGTAGTGCCAAGGCTGAGATCGGTGAAAAGGCTGACCGTCCCCTCGCCTGCGCGGATCACGCCGTAGCGCGGGCACTCATCATGCTCGAAACCTACGAGCGTCGGACGGCGAAACAGCGCCTTGTGCCGCTTGCGCAGAAAACTGATCGAGCCTGAGCGGTCGCGATTGGCTTCCTTGAAACGGCTTTCCGCACGCAGGCGATATTCAAAGCCGGTATCGTGGCATGGCGTCCCGACAAACCCCGCCTCGATCGCCGAAAGCCAAAACTCCCAGTCTTCAAAACCATTCTGGCGATCATCATCAAAACGGACACCGCTACGGAAAACATCCGCTGAAATCATCGACCCCGTATCGCAGATATTGTCAGTGATGCAGTGGATCAGGCGCGAGTAGCTGTTGCCATAATGTGCGCGCCAATTGACCGAGAAAGTGTCGATATTGGTGTAGACCCAGCCGGCATTTGACGCCAGCAGCTGACGATAGAGCGTGTCAATGGTGTGCGGCTGCACGCGGTTGTCTGCATCGACAAAGTATACCGCCTTCGCGTCCGGCATTTCTTCAAGAATATAGTCGACGGCGCGGTTACGTGCGCCGCCGGGACCGGCGTTTTCGCCAAAGATGATATGGATGTTGGAATGCGCTGCCGCATAGAGCGTCAGGCTGTCGAACACTTCGCGGCGCGGATCGCCATCTACCGACACCACGATCTGGGTACGGAAAACCGTTTCTGATGCAAGAATGGTTTCCAGTGCTTCAAGCGCCAGCGCCGCGTGGCCGTAAAGCGGCATGGCAACGACGATCAAATCCTTGGACCTATCGTACATTCGCGGCCTCTTTGGCTAATTCCTGAGCTGGCCCGGCCTCAATGTGCTTGACCAGCCGGAAGTTGAAGACCTTGAGCCAGGAAAAATCGACGGAATCGGCAGCGGCCTTGCTCAGCACAACGAGATCCATCGTCCGGTCGACCGGTCCCTCAAGCATGAAATTGATATCGATCGGGCGATTGGGCGCGACCTCCGACCAACCGCTGAACAAAACCTGCTGGCGTCGTCGATCAAGATTGGAAATCGCGTCGATTTCCTCCTTCACGTCTGATGCCAGATTGACCAGCAACAGACCGACGGCACAGGGCTTGCCCTCCGGATGGTCAATCACAGCTCGCGCGGAGACGCGGACCGTACCCGGAGCAACCACACGGCGAATGGCAGCCGCAGTGACGCCCTCCTCGAGCGGATGACAGCCGATGGCATCCTCATGTTCCAGAAAACGCACAGTCGGAAAGTCCGGACTAATGGACGTAACGGACACGTTGGCCACGTTGCGCAGCAATTCGACCGGCAGACGGTAGTCGTCAACCTTTCGACCATTGATCAACGCAGTCGGCACGATGGCGTTCGGCAACGATGCCGGGCGCACACCCGGCAAGCCGGTGAAAATCCTCAATGCCAGCGGGCGCATGTCCAGATCGGCGTGCGGAATACGGGCACGCGCCGCATAGCGCTCGTTGGCGATCACATTGCCCAGCGACAGTTCCGGCGGCACACCGCCCGAGGCGGAGATGCGAAGCCGGAGCGTCCGATGGCTGCCGTCGCATGCCTTGGGAAGCGAGAAGAAATTCCATTCCGAATGCAGCGCGCTGTAGGGCACCAGCCACTCGGCAATTCCCTCGCCATTTTCCAGATAGTCCAGCGTTACGATCAGCTGGCCGTTGCGATTGGCCGGCAGATCGCGGAAATGGAGGGCGAAACCGGAAACGGCATAGCTCGAAACCGGAAAAAGCTGTTCGATCTCCGATTCGCGCAGCAGGCGCGCAAACCCCTCATCCTTTGGATCGACCAGAGGAGCATGGCTGAAAATCTCCGTCGAGGAATCCCAGTTGCGGGCGTGGAATGCGTCTTCAATCGCCCGATAATTCTCAAACATGGTCTCGCGCTCGCGGCGCAGCATGGCGAGCTCGGTGTGAACCTTGCTGACATGGCCGACAAGGCGATCCAGGCTGCTCTCAAGCAACTGCGTAACCAGCAGCGGAGCTGTTTCGGGGGACGCTTCATCGACCCGCACAACGGGTAGTTCCGGAATGGTGCTCAGACGATAAATCTGCTGCAGAACCGTTTTGAGTTCGTTCTCGCCCTCTTGCGAGGCGGCGACAGCAATGAGTGGAAATGTATTCGCCAGACGAAGGCGTTTTCCGTCTCCTTCGACAAAGGTGGTCAGCTCGCCCAGAGACGTCGCTTCCAGCGCTTCACGATCACGCATCGAAGCAATGGCATATCGGCGGGATTTCCGCGCCGAGATCGCAGGAAGTGGTGTGCTCAACATAATCATCCATTGTGTGATGGCCGACTTGGGAGTCTCGGCCTGCACTTGCAATGAGAAAATACAGTCTATGTATTGTCAACAGTCTTATAGCATCAACTATATGATAATATTACGAATATTTGGAACGAGTTTAATTCAAAATTTGAAACAATGTTCATATATATTACAATAACAGCGTAAACACGCAGAAACACGGAGTTTTATATTTACGTTACAGGACTTGCACGCCCGATTGTCGCCACATACCAGCTACCGCCCGTTCAATACTGCCTCGATCAAGGTTTTTTGCTGCCGTAAACAATCCGACAACCTGAACCGGGTTTCCACGGTTCGTCGTGCTGCAGCTCTCATCTGGAGACATGCATCGGGGTCTCGAAGCACGTTCATGATCACTTCCGCCAACACGTCCGGCTCAAAAAACGGTACAAGCAGCCCGTTTTGGCCCGAGCGGATCAACTCCCGCACGGGGGGCGTATCCGAACCGATGATGAGTGCGCCGCATGCCATCGCTTCCACGACCGACCAGGACAGGACAAACGGATAAGTCAGATAGATGTGGGCAGTCGATATCTGATAGAGTTTCCGCAACTGGGCATGCGGGATCGTGCCGGCAAACACGATTCGATCCGGCGGCAGATCAAGATTCCTGACGAGATGCTCGCGCCACGAGCCGCCGCCGGGCGGCGGGGTTCCATAGCTGACGCCATCGCCGCCAACAAAAACGAAGATCGCATCATCGTTCTGCCGGATGACCTTGGCCGCAGCTTCCAGCGCTTGAGGAAAGCCGCGATAGGGTTCGAGATCGCGCGCGACAAACGTGATTACGCGCGATTCTCCTGCCCTCAGCGTCCGTCCGTCCGGCAGCTGGATCGTTGCGTGACGATCCGGATAGAAGAGTTTGGTATCGACCCCTTCGTGAACCACGGCAATGCGGTTCTGAACGGAACGCGGATAAAGGCTCTTTTGCCAATGCGTCGGGCTGAATCCGCCGTCGATACCCTCAAGGGTAACCAGCTGCGCCATGTTACGCAGGCGCAGGCGCTTGCGGGTTTCAATATCGGGCCGGTCGCCCGGTGCGAAACCGACATCGGCACCATTGGCGCGGTAGAAAAACTCGCAATAGCCAAGTGCGGGAACTGAGGGCAGCACGTCCTTGACGAACATCATGCTGCCCCAGCCAATATGACCGACGACGATATCGGGTGCCTGACCATGATGGGCCATGGATTCCAGGGTTTCGGCCACACGGTACCCGATCCTCGTGTGGTGATCGGGTACTTCCAGATATCTGGCCATCGCACCGCCGGTGCGAGGACCAGATTCTACTCGGTGGCGAATGACGCGGACCGCTGGGAGGCGACGGTCCACTGTCTCGCAGATCAGGCTTACATCATGTCCACTCGTAGCCAGATTCTCGGCTAACGCAGCGAACTGACCGAAACCGCGCCTGTGCACAAATGCTATACGCATGTTACGAAACGTGTTCGGCTGGCAGCCGAAAATAATCGCAACACATCAAATGCCAAACCGTGCGGCATTACCCCACACGAGTTCCAGTCTGTGCAGTGTCTGATAGGCAATCTCCAGATTGCGAAGATCGTCATCATCGCGGGTGAGGATATGGTTGTAGGACCGGCTCGCATTCCGCAAGCTTGCACACAGCCTTTCACCCTTGTCCGTCAGGCGAATACGGGCAGACCGTTTATCTCTCTGCGAGGTTACACGGTCGACATATCCACCATCGGTAAGCTGTTTCAGATAATAGGAAATGTTGGACCCGACATAATGCCCGCGATCCAATAGTTCACCCACAGTGAGCTCGACATCGCCTATAGCCATCAGAACCAGGGTCTGGGCCGGACCGATATCTTCCACGCCTAACTTCGTCAGCTCGGTTTTCAGCAAGCTTACAAAGCGGCGGTTCACTCGTTCTATCATCCGGGCCAGCTCGAAATGCGTGATAACGACTGTATGAACCGGATGTCTGCGTTCCTGTTTTTCGGCGGTAACTTCAGGAAAATCAACGGCAGTAAAGCCATCGACTGATGTTTCGACTTCCACTCCCTCGTGTAGAAGTTTTTGCATCTTTTGCTCTCCATTTTCAATTTTACTTCAAATTTTGAAGAAATTTGCAGTTATATTTTCTTTGCTCCTTTCGCATTTCCCCGCCGTAAGAACCTTTTTTCTGTCACATTCTCTGCAGTATTACTTTACTGATCTTGAGAACTAGCACACAGTTTTTAGGGATATCCGCCACCTGTGACCATTCCAAGGCAGATAGCGTATGAATGATACTCGCGAAATCAACTCGATTGGCAAGAGCCCTGCACACAAAAAGGGGCAGGACGATTCGGTAACTACGCCGAAAGGCCTGATTTTCAAGGCCCGCCGCGTTTTCCTGTCGGGACTACTTTATGCAGTGGTGCTGAGCGCCTGTATCAATTTGCTACAACTCACTGTACCTCTCTACATGTTGCAGGTTCATGATAGGGTGCTTAACAGCCGAAGCATGGACACGCTCACCATGCTGACCGTGCTCGCCATTGGCGCCATGCTCGTGTTCGGGGTGCTGGAATTCATCCGCTCCCTGTCGTTTCAGGCCATGGGCAGCGCACTTGTGCGCCGCCTGAATCTGGCGGTTTTGACGGCAGCGGTGCAGGCATCCGTGAATCAGGGTATGCCCAAAGCGACTCAGACGCTTCGCGACCTCAACGAGTTGCGCAGTTTCCTCACCTCACCGGCGATCAATGCTCCACTCGACGCCGCGTGGTCGCCGATCTTTCTCGGCGTCCTGTTCCTGCTCCACCCCATGCTGGGCGTGATCGGTCTCGTCGCCGTCATTATCCTGATTGCGTGCGGCGTGCTGACCGACCTCCTTACCCGAAATCTCATTCAGGAGGCGAACCAGGCGAACATCGAAGCGGTGTCCAAGATCGGCAGCAGCTTGCGGCATGCCGAAGTCATCGAAGCCATGGGCATGCTTCCGGCCCTCGCTCGCCGCTGGCGCACGATGCAGGTTCAGGCGCTTGAAGTGCTCGATCTTGGCGGAACCCGCGCCCGTGCCCTCTCCTCGATTGCCCGCACGGCGCGTTTCATCATCCAGATCGGATCGCTCGGCATAGGCACGCTGCTTGCCATGCAGCAGGAAATCACGCCCGGCGCAATGATCGCGACCAGCATCATCATCGGTCGCCTGCTGATGCCGTTTGACCGAATCGTGGAAAACTGGCGCCAGTGGGTCAGTGCAATCGCCAGTTGGAAGCGCGTCCAGTCATTGCTTTCGGAAAACCTGGCTGTACGCCAGACCATGCCGACGCCGCGCCCCAACGGCGACCTCGTGATCGACAAGCTCATCTATGCCGCACCCGGCGTGGATGTCCCCATCATCAAGGGCATCTCCTTTTCGATCTCGCCGGGTGAAGTCCTTGGGGTTGTCGGCCCATCAGCCGCAGGCAAATCGACGCTTGCCCGACTGCTGATAGGCATCGTCAAACCCACCTCCGGCGGCGTTTTCCTCGACGGAAACAATGTCTATCTCTGGGAACGCGGTTCTTTCGGTGAGATTGCGGGATATCTCCCACAGTCCGTCTCGCTGCTGGATGGAACGATCAAGGACAATATCGCCCGCATGGGTGACAGCGATCCGCATCGCGTGCTGGAAGCCGCACGTCTGGCCGATGTGCATGAAATGATCGGCCGCATGCCGCTTGGCTACGATACCCCGGTGGGCGACGGCCGCCTGACATTGTCCGGGGGGCAGCGCCAGAGAATCGGCCTTGCACGCTGCCTCTACAATCGCCCGCGGCTGATTGTTCTCGATGAACCCAATTCGAATCTCGATGCGGTCGGCGAACGCGCGCTCATCCGGGCGGTCGAACACGCGCGCGACGATGGCGCCATTGTCATCATGATCGCACATCGGCCATCTATCATGCAGGTCGCCGACAAACTGCTTGTGCTCGAAAACGGCCGTATCTCGCAGTTCGGGCCGCGCACGGATGTGGTCGCCTCACTGACACCTGCCAATAATGGCCCGCAAATGGGAGCAGCAAACGCATGATGGGCAAATCGATTATTCCTCGTCGTGTTTCCAGCCTGCTCGCGCCGCGGGCAGAATCGTCTGATCACCAAGCTCTTACCCGTTTTGGCAGCGTCAAACCTGAATGGGCGCTCGATCTGGAGCGCGAGGATTCAAGATCGCCCCTGCGTGGGCTGATCATTGCAGGCCTCGCAACGATCGGCGTCGCTTTCGGAGGGTTCTTCGCCTGGGCCTATTCTGCCAATCTTGGAAGTGCGGCGGTAGCAATGGGCACGGTCATCGTCGATTCCAAACGCAAGACCATCAGCCATCTCGAAGGCGGCATTCTTGATCGCCTGCTGGTGCAGGAAGGCGATGTCGTCAAGGTCGGCCAACCGCTTCTGCGACTGGACGACACAAAGGCGCGTTCCGACCTCCAGTCCCTTGAAAGCAGGCGCATCGGCTTGATCGCAAAACTCGCTCGTCTGCGCGCCGAACAGGCGGGGGAAAAGGAGATCAGCTTTCCCGCCAGCTTTGCCGAGGGCGGTGAAAACGCGCAGAATGCCATTCGCGCCGAAAACATCTTCTTTCAGAAGCGACTTGCCCAAAAACTGAGCAAGATCGACATACAGCAGAAAACTATCGAGCAATATACGGAGCAAGCCAAGGCATCGACCGCGCAGATAGCCGCGACGGACCGGCAAATCGAACTCATCAGCGATCAGCGCAAGGCGATTGCCAGCCTCGTCGAAAAGGGTTTTGCCCAGAAATCGAAGCTTACGGAAATCGATACGCGTCTCAGCCAGCTCGCCGGCGACAGAGGCGAGTATGCCGGTGACAAGGCGAAAGCCGAGCAGGCGAAAGCCGGGGCGGAATTTGCCCTGACTGGAATCGAAAGCGATCTCCAATCCGAAATTGCAGGCGAAATCACATCGAGCCAGGTCGAGCTTTCCGATGTGCAGGAACGTATCGTCGCGGCCAAGGATGTGATGCGGCGCGTGGAAGTCCGCTCGCCGCAAGACGGGATTGTAGCCAACATCCGGCTGCGTACGCCGGGCGGCGTCATCGCACCGGGCGAAGCGATCATGGATATCGTTCCTGAAAACGAACCCCTCGTCGTCGAAATGAAGATCAGCCCGCGTGATATCGACAGCATTTCGGTTGGCGCAGGTGCGCAAATCCGCCTGACCGCCTATAATCAGCGGTCAATGGCGCCGCTGGATGGCAAGCTGACCTATATCGCCGCCGATCAGTCACTTGATGAGAAGACCGATACCGCATTTTTCGTGGCACGTGCCGAAATCACTCCGGCATCGCTCGCCGCAAATCCGACCGCCCGGCTTTATCCCGGTATGCCGGCTGAAATCATCATCGTGCATAAGGAACGTCGCGCCATCGATTATCTGGTTTCCCCCATCACGGACAGCCTGAACCGGGCCTTCCGCGAAGATTAATATCCAGAGAATTGAAAAGTAAAACTCGATCATAGGTTGAAATTCCCGAAAGAAGCGTCGCCGCGCATGAAATGACATGCGCGGCGTCATCTTGTTGAAATATTTTCACATTCCCCTCTTCTTGGCCAGATAATTCAAATTTAGAATCAATTTCTGCGTAAACACAAAACAAATATAAATTATAATGACTGCAAATAGATTTCATATTTATGTTTACAGAACTGAAATATAAATTAATGGTAATAATTTGTTACTTACACATGCCGTAATTATACCAAATGACGATGTTGCAATTCCACATAATGCAGAGCAGACTACTAAGAGCATAATGGTCGGAGCATTCCGGCTTGTGGAAACCCCTACAGGAACACAAGGAGAAGCAGATGGCCACTCTAGAAGGCGGCGCCTACGACGACGTGTTGTTCGGCTCCCGCTTTGACGATTTCATCCGTGCCCATGGCGGTGATGATCTCGTATTCGGAGGCGATGGTAACGACACCGTCTTCGGCGGCAACGGGAATGACATCCTTTTCGGCGGCACGGGTAACGACACCCTGTTCGGCGAAAACGGGAACGACATTCTCTTCGGCAATGAAGGAAATGACGTCCTGAGCGGCGGCAATGGCAGCGACGTGCTGTATGGCGGCAATGGAGATGACATTCTCCAGGGCGGCAACGGCTCCGACCTGCTCTATGGCGGCGCACATAATGACATTCTCTACGGTGGGAACGGCAACGACATCCTTGATGGCGGTGCTGGAAACGACGTTCTCATCGGCGGAAATGGCAGCGATACATTCCTGTTCAATGGTGGCGGCGGAAACGACGTCATTCTCGACTTCAATCCCGGCGAAGACATTCTGCAGATTCAGAAGGGTATCAATGGTCTTGATATCTCTTCCGCAGACGATCTTGCCGACCGTGTCACGCAGGTTGGTGGCAATGTCGTTGTCGACCTCGGCAATGGCGACACCGTTACCCTCGTGAACACCAATGCAGACGATGTACAGGCTCATCCCGACCAGTACTTCACTGTTCACTGATTGAACAATTGAGAGCGTGCCCGGCAATCCTCCCGCCGGGCACGTTTCGACTTCGCCGGATACCCAACTTCCCCGTTGGGTATCCGGACCTCCTGCAAGCTGAACTTTTCTGCAAGAATGAAAGGGCCACACATTGAACCTCGACCATTCGGCGGACATTGAAAGCAAAACCGAGAACCTCTCCATTTGCCGTCTTTGCGCCGATGTGGCTGTGGTCATCTGGGATATTCCAGGCCCGGCTCGCACGACCACCAAATGCACATTTGAAATGCCGGTTCAGCCGGTCCCCTTGCTGAGCGTCGGCATTCCGCTCGAAAATGGCGGCCTGCGCATGTTCTGGGCCATGCGTACCGGCAGTGAACCCACGAAACTTTCGCTCTCGGCGGGGTCTCTTGGCCCGACGGCGCATGCGGTCGTATATCCGGCCAAGGAACTCGCCCCTTTCGATGTTGAATATGTCGTAAGCGATCTGACGCTCCCCGGACATATCAAGCTTCTCACCACTATTCTGACCACGTGGCGCAGCACTTTCCGGCTTTCGCGAAACCAGACTTTCGCATCCCTCGTGCGGGACCTGACTTTCGCATTGACGCCGGAACCGCGCGAGGCCCAGCATTGCGGCGAACCTGTTCAGGGACATCACCTCCTTGAAACAGCGGTCGACCCGATGCTGGGCGAGATTTCGGCTATCTATGGCATCACTTCCGGCAGCGTGATGGTCATTCCACCACGCTTTGTGGTGGGCAGGCAAGCGCGCAACGCCTGGCAGCCATGCCATCTTCTGCTGGAAGCAGCGCAAGACTTGCCCTCATCGCTGCTGCTGGTGCTCACGGGTCAGAAAGGTGTCGCCGTTCGCAAGCTTGCGAGCGTTAGCGAACAAACGGATTTTGCCAAATGGTGGACCAAATGGCAGGGCAATGGCGCATTGCGGGAATTTCTTGTTCGCCAGCTCGGCAAGCTAAGCCCTGCGGGTGCGGCAGTCGCCATTGATTTGCAAACGCGCACGCCGCTGCCCGTCCGCCAGATTGCACAGTCTGCCACCCATCCGGCCGCTGAAATCGATCTCGCTCTGGCGCTCGATGGCGGACTGATCGTGGGTGGATGGATGCATGATCCCGCCGCCATGCTTGCGGATATCGAATATCTCCCGGAGAACGGAAGCGCATTGTCGCTGAAGCCGAACTTCCACAAATTTCCCGGCAAGGTGGCCAAGCGCGAAGACGTCCCCCAGCAGGATGTGACGGGTTTCGTCGCCTGGCTTCCTTCCGTGCAGAATCTTGGCCCCCTCTTGCAGCCACGTTTTCAGTTGCGCCTTGCTTCCGGCGCGACCGCTCCTCTGGTGCCCGCACCGCAGCCCTTCGAGCCATCAGCGCAGCGCAACCGCATTTTGCGATCCGTGCCGCCGCAACAGGCAAGGCCGCACGTATTCTCCCATATTCTGGGACCGGCCCTCACCGAAGTTGAAAAGAAGCTCGCTGCAACGGTGCACATATCCGAGGTGAAGGAATTTGGAACAACGCCTGCCTCCCCGCTCGCGTCCATCGTTATTCCGCTCTATCGCAACCTTGATTTCCTGCGTTTCCAGTTTTCATCCATGGCGACAGACCCGTGGCTGGTGGAGAATGCAGAGTTCATCTTCGTGCTGGATTCTCCTGAAATTCAGGACGACACTGAGCACATGCTGGGTGGGCTGCACATTCTGCACGATATGCCGTTTAAGCTGGCAATCATGAACCGCAATGGCGGCTATGCGCGGGCCTGCAATGCAGGTGCCAGCATTGCGACCGGAACAACCATCGTGATGTTGAATTCCGACGTCGTGCCTGCGGAACATGGCTGGTTGCAGCAACTGATCCAGCCTTTGTTCGATCAGCCCAAGCTTGGGGCAATCGGCCCTCGCCTCCTGTTCGAGGACGGCTCGCTTCAGCATGGCGGGCTTTATTTCGCCCGCGACCGTCAGGGCATCTGGCTCAACCATCACTATTACAAGGGCATGCCGGGTAACTATCCACCGGCACTCCGTCCGCGTGAAGTGCCGGGCGTTACCGGCGCCTGTCTCATAACGCGCAAGGATATCTTCGATCTCGTCGGTGGCTATACGGAAGACTATGTTATCGGCGACTATGAGGACAGCGATCTTTGCCTGAAGATCAGGCAGCTTGGCTTCCAGATATTCTACGAGCCCTCCGTAGCGCTTTACCATTTCGAGCGCCGCTCGATCCGCCGCAGCGCGGATTACATGCGCGGCCTCGCCAGCCAATACAATTCCTGGCTCCATACGCAGCGCTGGGACGACGACATTACCGAATTGATGGCTCTGCCGCAGGAACAAGAGCGCACTGTCGACCTGTCGAATGTCATCATGACCAAATCTGAAAGGAGCGCCGCTTGACGGACGTGGTAGCGCTGAAACAGCCAGAACCGGAAGCCAAACCAGCAATACCGGATGCGCAGATCGACTGGCTGATGCAGTCGGTATTGAAAAACCGCTTCTTGCCCTCGCCCGATCCGAACAGCGTGTTCGTCGGCGATGGCGATTATCGCGCGGTCGGAGCAGAGTTTCTCGGGCATTTCATTCGCAAGGGCGGCCTTCGGCCCGACGCGCGCGTGCTCGATATCGGTTCCGGCATCGGTCGCATGGCGGTGCCGCTGACGCAATATCTCGACCCGGCCAAAGCCCTCTATTCCGGCATCGATCCCGTGGCAAGCGGCGTGAACTGGTGCCGCCAGAACATCACGTCGCGCTACCCGAACTTCGAGTTCCGCCATATCGATATCGCACATGACCTCTATAATCCCAAAGGGGCGGTCAACGGGCTCAGTCTCGTCCTCCCTTTCGCTGACAGGAGTTTCGACTTCGTCATCATGACGTCGGTCGTCACCCATCTGCCGTCCGACGAAGTTAAAACCTATCTCGAACAGGTTTCCCGCGTTCTCGCTCCCGGCGGAAAATTGTTCATGACCGCATTCGTCGTGGACGATGTGGCGGCGCGCGACCGTCACGGTAAACGTGACAAGCGACTTGCATTCGAGCGCCATGGCAGCGGACCATGCTGGTTCGTGCCGGAACTGCCGCCGCTGGCGGCAGTCGGGTTTGAAAATGGTTTTCTGGACCGTGCACTTGCCGGTGCAAAACTGTCGCTCGAAGCAAAATCCTTCGGTCACTGGCGCGGCATCGAGGCAGATCATTATCAGGATATTTTCATCGCTTCGCGAGGTGCTGCCTGATGGCCCAACGTGTCCTCATCGCGGCACATAATCACCCGTCGCTTCATCCCGGCGGAACGGAAATTTTTGCGCACGACCTGTTTCGCGCCTATCAGCGCGCCGGTTGCGAAGCCATCTTCATGGGCGCCACCAACAAGGTGCACCGCGAGGCCCGCCCCGGAACAAGCTTCCAGAGCATTGGCAATGGCGGCGATGAAATCCTGCTCTGGTCTGGTCATTTCGACCGCTTCTATATGAGCCAGATCGACCTTTACGGGATTGTTCCCGACATTGTCGAACTGCTGCAGGACTTCCGACCCGACGTCGTGCATCTCCACCATCTGCTTTTGCTCGGCGCCGAATTCCCGCATATTGTGCGCCGCACTTTGCCGGATTGCCGTATCGTGCTGACTTTGCACGACTATTATCCCATCTGCCACCATGATGGGTTGATGGTCCGCACCACGGGCAAGGAGCTCTGCCATGGTGCAAGTCCCGACCGCTGCCATGCCTGTTTCAAGGACATTGCGCTCGATAAATTCGTGCTGCGCGAACGGCATATCAAATCGCTCCTGAGCGCTGTCGATGCATTCGTTTCACCGAGCGAGTTTCTCAAGCAACGCTATGTGGAATGGGGTCTCGCGGAAGAGTTGATCAGCGTCATTCACAATGGTCAACCGGAGCGCCCTTCCCTCGAAACACGGCATGTGGAGCGCGGGAGGCCGGTCTTCGGCTATTTCGGCAATCTCAATCCATGGAAAGGCGCAACAGTGCTGCTTGAAGCAGCACGGCAGCTTATATCGGAAGGCTTCGATTTCGAACTGCGCGTACATGGTGCAGCGCCTTTTCAAAGCGAAAGCTTCGTCAGTGAAATCGAGCAGCTCTTTGCCGAGACATATCCTTTCGTCCAGCGGCGCGGTGCTTATCAGCGCGATGACATCGCCCAACTGATCCAGACCGTCGATTGCGCCATCATGCCATCGATCTGGTGGGAAAACGCTCCGCTTGTCATTCAGGAAGCGCAGGGACAGAACCGTCCCGTCATATGCAGCAATATCGGTGGAATGGCCGAAATGATCGAACATGAGGTCAATGGCCTCACCGTTCCGCCGAACGATCCGCTCGCGCTCGCCCAGGCGATGCGTCGAATGGCGGAAAACCCGGATCTGCGCCACTCGCTCAGCGCGAATGCACGTCATCCGGACACCATCGACACCACGGCAGCACGCTATCTCGATCTGATCGGGACATTGCGGATCGCGCGTGTCGAGGCAGCATGAGAGGTAAATCATGAACATCGCGACCAAAATTCCATCCGAGGGGGAAGCAAAGCAGGCAGCAACACCCAATGCCGCCGCCGGACCTCAAAGGACCGAAGCCATGAAAGGACGCGTTGACGCCATCGAGGAAGGCCGCCTCTATGGCTGGGCCTTCGATCCTTCGGTCCCGACCGAACGGCTTCTGATCCGTGTTCTGCTGGATGACAAGCCTATCGCTGAAGCTCCGGCCGACAAGGATCGCCCCGACCTGAAGCGCAATGGTATCGGCGATGGCAAGCACGCCTTTGAAGTGATGCTGCCGCAATTCGCCGCTGCACGGGCTGGCGAACTCGTCGTCGTTGCCGCCAACGCCGCAGGCGGCGAGCAGAAACTGCGCGTGCCGAAGCCCGACGAACAGGCTGCCGAAGCGCTTATCGCAGCACCCATGACGCGCATTCTGGACAAGCTCGACATGCTGATGGCGGCGCAACGCCAGTTGCAGGTCAACCAGCGTTCGTTGCAGCGCGTCGCGCCGACCCTCGACGCATCCGGCAATGCAGCTCCCGCGGAATTGCTGGACATTGCCAGCTCCGTCGATGGCCTGCGCACCGATCTTCATCAGCGCATGACCGAGCTTGATGTGCATATCATGCGCATGGACGGTGTTGTCGCCGGATTGGAACAGCGCATGGAAGACGTGCGCAAGCGCAGCAGCGGCGACATCAAGCTTCTGTTCATGCTGATGTTCGTGCTGGCTGGTTTCGTCGCCGGTGCCCTTCTGACCCTTGCAGTCATGCCCTGAGGGGACGTCCATGGCGCAAGACGAAAGACCTGTCGCACAGCAGCCGGCTGCAAGACCTTCCCGGTCTCCGGATCGTCCTCCCATGATGATGGAGGGCGAAATGGTCGTGGGCAGCGTGATCGAAGACACGCTGGTGCTGGTGCTTGGCATCGGCAGCGCCGCAAACGATCAGGTCACGGCCTTTCTCAATGGCGATCCTGCCATGAGCGTGAAAACAAGCCTGATCACATGGCCGCTGAAGGAACCTTCCCCTGCGGGAACCCATGGTTTCGTCGCCATCGTGCCAACGGCTGCTCTGCGCCGTGGCGTCCTGAAGACCATCATGTTCCAGCATCGGGCGAAGGTCGCTCGCTACAATTTCGCGTCGCGTTCTGCTTCTATCGCGGATTTTGTCGCCATGATTGGCGATCTGGCCGGACCGAGCCTGCCGGGCGTCATCGATGAACTGGTGGAAGGGCTGATCTCCGGCCCTATCAGCCGGAAGAAACTTTCGGCGATCACCGTTCTGTTGCAGGCCGGAGCCCGCTCCGACGGCTGTATCGAACTCATCGGCGGGAGCGACGAAGGCGAGATTTTCGTTCAGGGCTGGGCACAGGACCTTACGCCTGCCGTCACCCGGCTGCTGATCAGCGGCAAAAATCCATCCCTCGCGGAGTGCGCGATCAGCGTCTTTGCACGGCCCGACCTGAATGATGAAGCATCCGGATTTGCAGGGCTTCTGCTTGCCAATGAGCCGGTCGAGCCGACCGATATCGAACGGCTTCTGTTTCGCGGGCGGCGGGGCTGGCGTTTTACCGAAGTCTATGACCGCAGGCTCTTGTCCGGCTCGCGTGAGACGCCGGGCCACATACGGGCGATCCTGCCACGGGTACGCAGCTCGACCGACATTCTGCTGCGCATGCGGTCTGCCGCCAACCGCTTCGATGGCGCCGACACGGTATCCGGCCTACCCTTTCCCGTCCGGATGGGAATAGACAATGTCTTCCGTGTGGAAGGAAGTGGCATGCTTGTTTCCGGCTGGCTGCTCGATCCCGACAGCCATGTGGAAAGCGTGAAACTGCGCCGCCATCGCGGTGAAATCCAGATCGACACAAGCTGGACCCGTATAGACAGGCCTGACGTAACCCGCGAATTCGACAATCAGCCGCCGTTCAATGCCGGGCTCGACCCCAGCCGTCATGCCCATGGTTTCGTCGCCTTCGCCCCGGAACTTGCCGGTGACAGCACCTCCCCGTTCTACCTTGAACTTGCCATCAGCGATGGTCGGCGTGCCTTTTTTCCGTTGACGCCCACCCGCGTCACGTCCCGCGAGGCCATCGTCCGGCAAATCCGGGCAACCGATCCGAACGCTTGGGCTCTGCGCCATATCGTGGACCAGCAACTCGTTCCATTGCTGCGCGGAGTCAGCCGCCCTGCGCCTGAAGTCTTCGGCGTTGTCGATCTCGGCCCCTTCGAAGATGCGATGGGACCTGCGATCATCATCGGCATCGATGAACGCGTCGAGGAGATCGAAGCCTTGCTTGCACTGCTCGCGCTCGATCCGGAAACCCGGATCGCCCCGATCGTGATCGCGGCGGCAAGCGAGATCATCGACCGCATCGGCGTACAGATCAGACGCCTTGCGGATTTCTACCGCCTGCGCATCCGGCTCGTTTCAGCGACCGGTTCCGAGGACCTCTACGATGCGCTGGAAGTCGGCGCCCGCACGGTTACAACGGATCAGGTCATATTCCTGGCCGGATCGCTGCTGCCGCGCCGCGCCGGATGGCTGAACAAGCTCGTCAGCGCCTATGAAGCGCACAAGGACTGCGTCCTGTCACCCACCCTTGCCTATGAGGATGATTCAATCCGTTGGGCTGGAACCTGGGTTGCGGGTCCCCCCTCCGGCATGTCGGCGGATCGGGCCCTGATCAGCCGCTATGCGGGTTATCCCATCGACGCCGTATCGGGAATGTCGTTGACGGAAGTCGCAACGGCGACGTTCGAGTGCTGCATCCTTCCCCGCGAAGCGCTGTTTTCGGTCGGCGGCTTCACGCGCGGCTATCTCGGCACCCACGAAAAGGGACTGGATCTCGGATTGAAACTGAAACAATCAGGCTTGCGCTCCTATTGGTTGCCTTCGGCCCAGATGCTTGGAGCGGACGACACATCCGTTACCGACAGGGCATCGACCATCGCACTCATCGAGCGCATTGACCGGCAGGTCTTCGATGCGCGTTGGTCCTCCATTCTCGCTGGCAGGCGCAAGGCTCAGGCGGAGGAACTTGCATGAGCGATAAACTCCGGGTTCTCGTCATCTCGCACGCCCACCCTTCGATCTCTCTTGGGGGCGGTGAAATCGCTTCCTACAATCTGCACAAGGGGTTGAACAGCATTCCCGACGTGCAATCTGTCTATCTGGCGCGTGCGGCCCATCCGATCCCGCGACATGGCACGACAGCACTCATGAGCATGCGGCGCGCCAGCGATGAAATCCTGTTTCATGCCGACGAATACGACCATTTTTATCTGTCGAACAAGAACACCGATGAAATCCGCCGCGACCTGCTGCGCTTCGTCCGAGACTACGACCCTGACATCGTGCATTTCCACCATGTCCTGGGCCTCGGGCTGGAGACCCTCTACGCCATCCGCGAAGCGTTGCCGGACCGGATCATTCTCGTGACTTTTCACGAGTTTCTGTCCATCTGCAACAATGACGGCCAGATGGTCAAAGCCGGCACATCGAAGCTGTGCAGCGAGGCGTCCCCCATCGATTGCCACGCCTGTTTTCCGCAGATACCGCCGGCGCGCTTTCTCAAGCGGGAGCGCTTTGTGCGCGGCATGCTGGAACTTGCCGACGCCTTCGTTTCACCGAGCGAATTCCTCGCCAATCGCTATCTCGAATGGGGCCTCAATCCGGACAAGATGGAAGTCATCGAAAACGGCATAGCCATCCGCGATGTCACCCTTCCACGTGAGCTGACCGGGCCGAACCCGCGCCGCAACCGCTTTGCCTTTTTCGGTCAGATCAATCCTTTCAAGGGCATAGACGTGCTGGTCGATGCGGTATCCCGTGTCCCGGAACAGGTCTGGGGTGAGGATTCCCGGCTGATGATCTTCGGAGGCAATCTGGAGAAGCAGCCACCCGCCTTTCAGGAGCGCATGCATAAACTGATCGAGGAGGCTGGTCCGCGCGTGCGCTTCTATGGCGCTTACCAGAATGCCGAAATGCCGCGCCTCATGCAGTCTGTGGACTGGGTGGTCATGCCTTCGATCTGGTGGGAAAACTCACCTATCGTCATTCAGGAGGCCTTGCATCATCGACGCCCCGTCATTTGCTCGAACATCGGCGGCATGGCGGAGAAGATTCGCGACGGCGAAGACGGCCTGCATTTCCGGGTGCGCAGCGCCGAGGATCTGGCCGACCGCTTTACGGAAGTGCTGAGCGAACCGGGCGTGTGGGACAGATTGCATCAATCCATCCGCAATCCGGTCCATTATATCGACTGCGCGAAGGAGCACCTCGATCTCTATAACCGGTTGCGGGAGTCAAAACCGCGCAGACAGAAACCGGCAGTTACGCAAACTGCTCTTTCACAGGCAAGCTGAGCCTGGCTTGACCTTATTGAAACAGAAGGAAAACCGTATGGCACGCGCCCTCGTCATGATCCCTGCGGGAGAAGTGTACGATCACGACAATGTCCGCTGGTATCGTCATACCGACGTTCAGGGCAGCATCAATCATTATCACAACATCGGCGACGCCTTCGTCTTCGAGTCATCGTTGAAGCTCATGGATTACGAGAAGGCTTCCGAGCTCCCGATCACCAATTTTTCCCCGGAAAAGATCGATCAGCTGCGCGAAGAATATGATTATGTGATCCTGCGTGGCTCGAACTACATCAACAAGGATATGAACTGGCGCGACACGATCCCGGTATTGCAGCGGCTGAAACTGCCGGTCATCGCATTCGGCGTTGGAGCGCAAGCGCCGGTCAGAGGGGAAATACAGCTTTCCGAAGAGACGAAGGCGGTCCTGCGCATTATCGCGGATTCCACAACGTCCATCGGTGTGCGCGGTGCTTATACGGCCCAAGTGCTCAACGACATTGGCATCCGCAATGTGCGGGTCATCGGTTGCCCGACCGCGTTTCGCCGCAACAACCAGCATCTGCGCATCAAACTGCCGCCGCTGGAAAACGTTGCGCAAGTCGGCGTTACGGTTCGCCGCGAGGTGTCCCCTGCCTATGCGCAGGATATCGAGCAATATCTGACCCGGCACCGCGGCCTCATCAAATCCATGGCCCAACGCTTCGATGTAACCTTGATGGCGCAGGGCGAGATCGATGAAAAGAAGATGGTCTTCGGAACAGCGGAGCAGAAGGAAGAGGCCATTGCGGCCCTCAAGGCGCATCGCTGGACAGCAGACTGGTATTTCGACGAAACGATAGAAAACCTCTATCGCCATCGCATGTTCTACTCGGATGTCGTTGCAGATTACGAGGAACTCGTGCGCAAGCAGCAACTCGTCCTTGGTTATCGTCTGCACGGCAACCTGATGGCGCTGGCCAACGGCGTTCCGTCTATCTACTTTACCTATGACAGCCGCACGGCAGAATTTGCAGAGACCTTCAAGATACCGAGCTACGACGTCTTCAGCGACAAGCCCTTCCGGCTGGAAGACTACTGGGACCAGTCTCTTTTCGACAAATATAACCGGGCCTGGTTCGAGACCTATGCCGAAATGAAGCATTTCCTCGATGAAAACGGCGTCGACAACAAGATGACCGAAACCGGGCTTCCCATCGCGGAATTGAAGGTGGCGTGAGTTCAGCTCTTCGGCAGTTGGGCAGGACCGTTGCCCTTCTGCTCTTCTGCCAGAAGCGACCATGCGGCGATGAACATCGCGGCAATCAGCGGGCCGACCACGAAACCATTGATCCCGATCAGTGAAATTCCTCCCACCGTGGAGATCAGAACGACGTAATCAGGCATGCGGGTGCCTTTTCCGACGAGCGGCGGTCGCAGGAGATTATCGACCAGTCCGATCACGAATACGCCGACGAAGACCAGAACAGCGCCGCTGATCCACTCCCCGCTTGCAAAGAACCAGGCCGCCGCCGGTATCCAGACAAGGGCGGCGCCGACGGCCGGCAGCATGGAGAGGAACGTCATCATGACGCCCCAGAGCAAGGCTGCTTCCACGCCGAGAAGCCAGAAAGTCACCCCGCCTATCGTTCCCTGAATGATGGCGATGATGATATTTCCCTTCACGGTCGCCCGGATGACGGCGGTGAATTTTTCCAGAAACTGCCGGGTGTAATCGTCGTTGAGCGGAATGGCCTGCCTGATCTTCCGCCCCAGCTCCGCACCGTCGCGAAACAGGAAGAACAGCAGATAAAGCATGATGCCGAAACCGATGAAGAATTGCAGTGTATTCTGGCCGAAGCTCACCAGCCTTCCGGCGAAAAGCTGGCTGCCCTGCATGATGGCGGAGGAAATGCGCGAGCGCCATTCCGCGAAGTCCCCCAATTCAAACCGGGTCAGCCACTCCTCCAGCGAATCCGGCAAAGCACCCAGGATGCGGGAAATATAACTGTTCAGGTCAAACTCGCGGCTGCTCAGGCGTTGATAGAGGGAGTTACCCTCCTGAACCAGCGAACCGAAAATCGCCAGCATCGGAATGATGACCAGACAGATGCACATCAACACGGAAAGCAGGGCCGCAATGTTCTTCCTGCCCCCGAGCAAACGTTCCAGACGCTGTTGCACCGGCGAGAACACCACGGCGAGAATAACAGCCCACAAGACTGCCGAATAATAGGGCAGCAGCAACCACGCAAAGGCGATGGTGACCAGTGCCAGAAGAATATAGAAGCTCGCGCGCTGGACCGACATGAACACCTGCTGCAGATTTCCGGGTCGGCAAACCCTGCCCGGAAAACCGTTCCAATTCAATAGGGAAGCACGGGCCGGCCGATCATGCCGCTCTCAGAGGCACCAGCTTTTCATTGGGACGCGAACGCGCAAGCGTGCTCAGAAGATCGCTTTGCGATACGAGCCCGATGATGCGGCGCATTTCATCAATGACCACGACGGCATGCGCCAGACCATCGGTGAGGCTCGGTACGAGGCTCATCACCGGATCAGACTGTGACGCGGTGGGAGCCTCCACGATGTAGTTTCTGAAGTCATCGCCCGGATGCATCAACTCGCGCAAACCGATCACGCCTTTCAGGCGCCCATCCGATGTGCGCACGGGCAGCGTCAGCAGATTGTGCCGCAGGATCAGCTCGCGCGCCTGGCTGGCGGTTGCACCTTCGTCGATACTGACGACATCCCGCGACATGATATCGGCGCATGTCAGGTCCCCGCGCGAGCGAGTGGACACTTCAAGCTCCACCTGCCGCAGCAGACGTCCAAGATCGTTGCGATCAATATCGAAGCTTTCGTCCAACGCCAACAAGGCGCGGTCGATGTCGTCCTCGCGGATGCCCATGCGGACCGAAGGCGGCAGGTCTTCCGTGCTGTGCTTATTGACCGGCGCGGCGGCAGCCACATGCGGATATTTCCGGCGCGACAGTTTGTGAAACAAAATCCCCAGCCCGACAAGAAGGCAGGAATTCAGCGCAACCGGCACCAGCGGGAACAGCAAGCCCCATTTGGCGACCGCCGATCCACCCAGAACCGCGGTCAACGCGGCTGCGCCGCCGGGCGGATGAAGGCTGCGGGTGACGGACATGGCAGCGATGGCCAGAGCCACGCCAAGGCCGATTGCCAGCGCCGGATCATCGACAAACTGCGTGACGGCCAAACCGACGAAAGCCGAAATCGTGTTGCCGCCGATGATCGACCAGGGCTGGGCTAGCGGGCTGGTCGGAACGGCAAAGAGCAGAACTGCCGACGCACCGATCGGTGCTACGATCAAAGGAAGATGCGGCCCGTTTCCCAGCAATATGCTCGATATGAAGCCGGTCAGCGCAATACCGATCAGGGCGCCGAGGCAGGCAATGGATCGTTCCCGCAGCGTTGCTCCGGCAAGAACCGGCTTGAACAGCCGGAAAGCGCGCGACTGGTTTGGTTCGGTATCTCTTTGGGTCATTCCGTCAATCAGGCCGATGATAGGGAGGCTTCAGCAAAAAACCGTTGAAGCTGAAGGCTATTCTCTTGGGGGTGAGACAATATCCTGCCCTTGCCGGATTCGAACAAGAAAGCAAATCCGTATCAGCTTGCAGGAACGGAAAAATCCTTCTCCGTTCATCAACTTAACGAGAACAATGGTCTCAATGCCATTTCAAGTCCGAGAACCATGAGACCTATCAGAAACCAACGGCGAAAGCTTTCCGGCCGGATTTTGCGGCGAAAGAACTGCCCGAGGAACATCCCGGCCAGTGCAGGAACAATGGCCAGAACGGAGATTAACAGGAGATCACCCGAATAGGCCTGCCTGCTGGAAAGCCCAACGCCCAGTGCGACAGTCGAAACAGTGAAGGAAAGCCCCAGCGACTGCACAAGATCGTCTTTTCTAAGCCCCAGAGAACTCAGATAGGGCACTGCCGGAATGACAAATATTCCCGTTGCCCCTGCAATCAACCCCGTCAGGAGGCCGATGACAGGGGATAGCAAACGCTCGAGCTTTTCCGGCACCTGTAGCTGGCGGGCCAATAACGTATAGGCTGCATAGACGACGAGCGAAAAACCCAGCATCGATGTGGTGATTGCAATATTTCCGCCGACCAGAACCGCGGTTCCTGTGATGGTCCCCACCACAATTGCCAGCATCATGCTCCATAGGCGAAGCATGAGCGCACCGAAACTCGGCCCTGCCACAAGCTGCCACAGATTGGTGACGAAGGAGGGAATAATCAGCAGGCTCGCGGCTGCGAGCGGAGATATGAGCGCGCCCAATATGCCCATCGCGACGGTTGGCAGTCCCATTCCGGTCACGCCTTTGACGAAGCCGGCGCAGAGAAACGTAATCGCAATCGTGAAGATCAAGGAGAAGGAATAAGTCATGTCCCTGCTATAGCGACATGGCCAGCGGGCGGAATGCGGAAGTTCCTCATCCAGCCTTCGGCTTTCCCATAGGCAGGATTCACGCTAATATCGCGCATGCGCTTTGATCTTACCGACCTTCGCCTCTTCCTTGCCGTAGCCGATACCGGCAGCATCACCCATGGCGCGGCGGAAGTAGGCCTCTCGCTTCCAGCGGCAAGCGAGCGTCTGCGCGATATGGAAGCCGCTGGACAGGTTATGCTTCTGGAGCGCGGGCGGCGGGGCGTAACCTTGACTGAAGCGGGCGAAGCCCTTGTCCATCATGCCAGAACAGTGATGCGGCAGATGGCGGATATGCATAGCGAATTGGGTTTGCATGCCAAAGCCATGCGTACGGCAATCCGTGTTGCGGCCAATACGGCGGCGATTACGGAGTATCTTCCGGCAAAACTCGCCGTCTGGATGGCGGAAAATCCGCGCATCGATGTGGAGCTGAAGGAACGGCAGAGCACCGATATTGCCCGGGCCGTCCTGCGCGGGTTTGTCGAGATCGGGATATTATCGGACGCGGCAGACACAACCGGTCTGGAAAGGGTTCTGTTTGCTAAAGATCAACTGGTGCTGATCACGGCCAAGCACCATCGTCTCGCGAGCTCTAAGCAGGTGAGCTTTCCGGATATCCTGCAGGAGCAATTCGTCGGCCTTTCAGCCGGTGCCTTGCAGGAGCACATCGAGAGCCAGGCGAGCCGTCTGGGCGGCAGGCTCAAAATCAGGACGAGGCTCCGCACGTTTGAAGGGGTCGGCCATATGGTGGCTTCCGGTGCCGGGATTGCAATCATTCCGCAGACAGCCGCCCAACGTCTCAGAAAGACGCTGCCAATCGCGACTGTTGCGATCTCCGATGCCTGGGCCAGAAGAAATCTTGTAATCGCCGTGCGGTCCCGTGAGGAACTGACCGCCGCCGCCAGATCCCTCGTCGACCATCTGGCCGAAGAGCGAGCTACCCAGACTTTGGTAGTATAAGCGCTTTCGTTGAAGCTCAGGCATTGGCAAGCCGCCGGGTTGCATCTACATTCTGTTTGAAGCGCGCCGGAAATCATTGCCGATTCAAGAGCAAGTCCGGTGCGGAAGCGATTTACTGCAGTGACCTGATAATATCGCATCTGATTGCCCGAAGCGCCCAAAGAGGCGCGGGGAACTGAATTCAGAATACGGGCTTGCCCGCCGCAACATAGTCTGGGAGGACGCTATGATGAAGACTATCGCCGCTCTGGCGACGACACTTGCCATTTCCGCTGCAACTTTCACCGCACAGGCACAAAACTATCCTGAACGGACGATTACCATGGTCGTGCCTTTTGCGGCAGGCGGGCCTACCGACACCGTGACGCGTCTTGTCGCGGAATCCATGTCCAAGGACCTTGGCCAGCAGGTCATTGTCGAAAATGTGGGCGGCGCGGGCGGAACACTTGGCGCCGGGCGCGTCGCAACCGCGGACCCGGATGGCTATACGCTCCTGCTTCACCATATCGGCATGGCCACAAGCGCCACTCTCTATCGCAAGCTTGCCTATGACACATTGAACGGCTTCGAATATGTCGGGCTGGTTACGGAAGTTCCGATGACCATTGTTGCGCGCAAGGACCTTGAGCCGACCGATCTGAAGGGGCTGGTCGAATATGCCAAGGCCAACAAGGATACCGTAACGGTCGCCAATGCGGGCATCGGGGCTGCCTCGCATCTGTGCGGGATGCTGTTCATGAGCGCTATTGAAACTCCGCTCGTCACGGTTCCATACAAGGGAACCGGCCCCGCCATGACCGATCTGCTCGGCGGACAGGTCGATATCATGTGTGACCAGACCACAAACACGACCAAGCAGATTCAGGCAGGCACGATCAAGGCCTATGCCGTCACCTCGCCCGAACGTCTGGACGTGCTGAAAGACCTTCCCACGACCAAGGAAGCGGGCCTTGACGGCATGGAAGTGGGCATCTGGCACGGCATTTACGCTCCCAAGGGAACTCCGGCGGCAATCACCGAGCGGCTGTCGAAATCGCTCCAACTGGCCCTGAAAGACCCGAATGTGGTTGCCCGCTTCGCCGAACTCGGCACAAAGCCGTCATCGGAATCCGATGCGACGCCTGCCGCGCTGAAGGCAAAGCTGGAATCCGAAGTCGCACGCTGGAAGCCGATCATCGAGGCTGCCGGACAATACGCGGACTGACGTCGCGGCCCTCAATCAAGGTGCGCAATCTGGCGCGCCTTGATTGTCATATTCCCGCGGCCGCATCGCAACCGCAGCCTCGGGATAGCTGATCCCATTCACATGCCGAGCCACGGCATAGCCCTTTCAACGGCAAATCCGAAAGATGATTAGCCCATGAATGAGCCCTCAAGGAAATTTTCTATCGATCCGACAAACGGATTATGCGGTGCCCTTCTCACACTGACCGGCGCCTTTTTCGCCTATCAGGCGCTGGGTCTGGACTTGGGCACATCGCTGCGCATGGGACCGGGATATTTCCCGCTTGTTCTCTCAGGCGTACTGGTCCTGCTTGGACTGGTCATACTTATCCAGGCGACGCGCGTCTCCGGTGAGCCAATGGGTCCGATCGCATGGCGCGGCCTTTTCTTCATTCTGCCTGCACCCATATTCTTCGGCCTCACGGTGCGCGGCCTCGGTTTCATACCGTCATTGTTCCTCACCTGCCTCATTGCCTCTTTCGCCTCGATGCGCATGAAGCCGCTCGCAGCACTGGTTCTTGCGGCTGCAATCACTGTCTTCTCCGTCATCGTGTTCAGCTACGCCCTCGCGCTGCCGTACCAGCGTTTCGGGCCGTGGTGGCCGTTCTAGGAGGTCGGACATGGAACTTTTCAGCAATCTTGCGCTTGGTTTCTCCACCGCATCGACGCTTGCAAATCTCGGCTTCTGCCTGATCGGCGTATTGCTCGGCACCTTGATCGGCGTATTGCCCGGCATCGGGGCGACAGCGACAATTGCCATGCTTCTCCCGGTCACATTCCAGATCGGCGATCCGGTTTCGGCACTGATCATGCTCGCCGGTATTTATTACGGCGCCCAATATGGCGGTTCCACCACCGCTATCCTCATCAACATGCCGGGTGAATCTTCATCAGCCGTCACCGCCATCGATGGCTATCAGATGGCGCGGCGCGGACGGGCTGGCGCCGCACTTGCCATCGCGGCAATCGGTTCATTCTTTGCGGGCACTGTCTCGACATTTCTGGTAGCGGTGTTCGCTCCGCCACTGACTGAAATCGCGCTTAAGTTCGGCTCAGCTGAATATTTCTCGCTTATGGTCGTGGGTCTGGTATCGTCCGTGGCGCTCGCGCACGGCTCCATTGTCAAGGCATTGGCGATGGTCGTCCTGGGCCTCCTGCTCGGTCTTGTCGGCACCGACATCTACACCGGAGCGCCGCGTTTCACGCTCGGCATCACGGAATATGCAGACGGGCTTAATTTCGTTGCCGTTGCCGTAGGCGTGTTCGGCATTGCCGAAATCCTGCGCAATCTCGAAAGCGAACATACGCGCGAAGTGCTGATGGCAAAGGTCACAGGACTGATGCCGACACGCGACGATTTCAAACGCATGACGGCACCGATCCTGCGCGGAACCGTCATCGGCTCGGCACTTGGCATTCTGCCCGGAGGCGGTGCCATTCTCGCATCCTTTGCTTCCTATACGGTCGAGAAACGCATTTCCAGCACGCCCGAAGAATTCGGAAAGGGTGCGATCGCAGGCGTTGCAGGACCGGAATCCGCCAACAATGCCGGGGCACAGACATCTTTCATTCCCATGTTGACGCTGGGCATTCCTGCCAATCCGGTGATGGCACTTATGATAGGCGCCATGATTATCCAGGGCATTGTGCCGGGGCCGAATGTCGCGACGGAACAGCCTGCCCTGTTCTGGGGCGTGATTGCGTCCATGTGGATCGGCAACCTTATGCTCATCGTCCTGAATTTGCCGCTAATCGGTCTCTGGGTGAAGCTTCTGACCGTGCCTTATTATGTGCTCTTCCCGATTATCATGACGTTCTGTTCAATCGGGGTTTACAGTGTGAATTCGAATGTCTACGACCTCTATGCTGTCGCATTCTTCGGATTCATCGGCTACTTGCTGGCCAAGCTGCGCTGCGAACCGGCTCCCCTGCTGCTCGGTTTCGTTCTCGGTCCATTGCTGGAGGAACATCTGCGGCGCGCCATGATCCTGTCTCGCGGAGACCCGGCAACTTTCTTCACCCGACCGATCAGCGCCATTCTGCTTGCCATAGCGGCAGCAGTTCTCGTGGTCGTGCTGCTTCCATCGGTACGCAAGAAGCGCGACGAAGTATTCGTGGAGGAAGGTTAGAGCATTTCCAGCAAAAGTGTGAAACGGTTTTGCGTTGGATAATGCGATAAAACAAATAGTTAGGCGGTTCCGGCGCGTCTGTTAGAACAGGAACCGCTCAAGCCCGGTTAGAGCATTTCCTGTTCCGGCAAAAATTGTTGTTTCAGGCGCATCAGATCATGATGCGCCTGAATTCATCCGCGCCGCGCGCCCGAGGATACGATGTCGAGATAGACAGCCAGCACAAGAATGCTGCCCTTGATGATCTGCTGCCAGAACGTATCGACGCCGAGCATGGACATGCCGTTGTCGAGGCTCGACATGATGAGCGCGCCGACCAGTGCGCCGAGCACGGAGCCGACACCGCCGCGCATGGACGTGCCGCCGATGAAGCAGGAAGCGATGGCGTCGAGTTCGCCGCCCATGCCCGCCGATGGCGTACCCGCGGCAAGGCGCGAGGTCGTCGTCAGGCCGGCCACCGCCGCCATCAGCCCCATCAGCGCGAAGACGGCCATCTTGACGAAATTGACATTCACACCGGAAAAGCGGGTTGCTTCGGTATTGGACCCGACCGCGTAAATATGACGGCCGAACACGGTCTGCTTGGCGATGACGGTGAAAACGCCAAGGATTACCAGCAGGATCAGCACAGGCACGGGCACGCCCTGATAGCTGTTGAGGATCAGGATGAAGCCGAGGATCAGGACGCCGATACCAAGAAGCCTCGCGACTTCCATGCCGGACGAAAGCAACTGGAGATTATGCTTGCGTTTGCTGGCACGCGTGCGCAGCGTCATCAAGATAAGCACGCCAAACAGCGCAATGGCGCAGAGATTGCCAAGCCAGCCCGGCAGATAGCCTTGCCCGATATATTTGAATTCCGGCGAGATCGGCGCGATGGTGACGCCGCCCATGATGCCCAGCACGATGCCGCGAAAGACCAGCTGCCCGCCAAGCGTGACGATGAAAGAGGGTATGCCGAGATAGGCAGTCAGCCAGCCATTGAACGCGCCGAGCGCCACACCGAGCACCAATACCGTACTGATCGTCGCCCATAACGGCCATCCAAGGAGCACATCGAGGACGGCGGCAATGCCGCCAAGGAGTCCCAAAAGCGCCCCGACCGAAAGATCGATTTCACCGGCAACGATGACGAAAACCATCGCGGATGCGAGCATTCCGGTGATCGCCATCTGGCGCAGAAGGTTGGAGAAATTGCGTGCGGTCAGGAACTGCGATCGCCCCATTTCGGGATCATAGGTGAGGATCGCGAAAAATGCCCATATGAGCGCAACCACGATCAACAGAGCGACAATCTTGTGTTCCGCCAGAAACTTTCGAAGGCTTTTGCCCGTCATCGTCATATCATGCACCGGTCATATTTTGAGCATTTCCAGCAAAGACGAAACAGGTTCTTGCGTTCGGAAATGCGTGAAAACAAAGAGTTGATCGCGGATCAGGCCGCATTGCTTGTCGGCTTGCCGATTGCAGCGGCAAGCACCTTCTCCTGGGTCAGATTTTCATTGGGGAAATCACCGCGCAACCTGCCCTCGCCGATCACGAGCACACGGTCGCTGATGCCGAGCACTTCCGGCATTTCGGATGACACCATCAGCACCGCGACGCCCTGTTTCGCAAGGGCGAAGATCAGTTTGTAGATTTCATATTTCGCGCCAACATCGACGCCCCGCGTCGGCTCGTCCAGAATGAGAACCTTGGGGTCCGGCAGCATCATCTTTGACAGCACTGCCTTCTGCTGGTTGCCGCCCGACAGGGAGGCTATTTCCAGCATTGGGTCGGCAGTCTTTACCTTGAGACGCAGAATTTCACGCTGGATCGTGGCCAGTTCCGCTTCCTTGTCGAGCAGTCCGCGCAGGGAAAACCGATCCAGCACCGAAATCGTCATATTATAGCCCACCGGCATGATGGGCAGGATGCCGTCCTTCTTGCGGTCTTCCGGCACCATGCAGATGCCTTGTCGAACCGCATCGCGTGGGGTACGGATCTTGAGTTCCCGGCCCTCCAGGAACACCTGCCCGTCATGAGCGCCTGGCCAGACGCCGAACAGGCTGGACACCAGTTCCGTCCGCCCCGCGCCAACCAGACCGGCAATGCCGAGAATTTCCCCGCGCCGGAGGGCGAACGAAACATTATCGACCACCTTGCGGTCGGGGTTCGTCACATCCCAGCAATTGATATTGCGCGCTTCAAAAATGACCTCGCCAATATCATGCGGCTCGCGCGGGAACAGATTTTTCATTTCGCGCCCCACCATCATGGTGATGATGGCTGGCGTGGTGAGTTCCGCCATCGGCTTCGTGCCGATATGCGTCCCGTCGCGGATGACCGTCACCGTATCGGAAATTTCTGCCACTTCGTCCAGCTTGTGGGAGATATAGACGCAGGCCATGCCTTGCGCCTTGAAGTCCTTGATGAGATCGAGAAGGACGCGCGTTTCGGAGGCCGTCAGCGCCGATGTCGGCTCGTCGAGAATGAGCAGCTTCGCGTTCTTGTTGATCGCCTTGGCGATCTCGATCAATTGCTGCTTGCCGCCCGGATAGTGGTAGACCGGAAGCGCGACATTGATGTCGTGAATATTGAGCCGCGCCAGAAGTTCCGTCGCGCGCGCATTCATCTGGTCGTAATCGATAAAGCCTCCGCTTGTCGGCTCCGATCCCAGAAAGATGTTTTCCGCAACCGACAGATGCGGCACCATCATGAGTTCCTGATGGATGATGACGATGCCCGCCGCCTCCGTGTCGCGGATGCCCGTTGCCCTCAATTCCTGGCCTTCCCAGAAAATTTCCCCGCTCCAGGTGCCATGGGGATAAACGCCGGAAAGCACTTTCATCAGCGTGGACTTGCCCGCGCCGTTCTCGCCGCAAAGGCCGACACACTCGCCCGCGCGCACTTTCAGGTAAATTCCGTCCAGCGCTTTCACGCCGTTGAAGTCCTTACCGATATTGCGCATCTCTAGAAGATATTCGGACATCGCATATGACCTTGCAGTAACGCAGAGAATGAACCGCCGGTTCGAGACATTCCGGCGGAACTCCTCCCAGACAACGCTGTCACAGACAGCATCGACAAGTCGGCGAGGCCAGAAGCTGGATCATGATTTCCAGACTTCCGGCCCCACTGTTTCACATCGGGCTGGTTCACCGGAGCAACTCCGGTGACACCCGCCGGAAAGGCTTACTTCCCGTAGATCTGCTCCTTGGTATAGAAGCCGTCCTGAACGTAGATGTCGATATTGTCCTTGGTCACGGCGGTCGGCGTCAGCAGAAGCGTGTCGACCTGCTTGCCGCCATTGTCGAGCTTGGAATTGAATTCAGGCGTTTCGCCCTTGACCATCTGGACTGTCAGCTTGGCGGCTTCCGAAGCAATGAGCTTCAGCGGCTTGTAGACCGTTACGGTCTGCGTGCCGTCGATCAGGCGTTTGACGGCAGCAAGGTCGCTGTCCTGCCCGGAAACGGCGGTCTTTCCGGCCAGTCCCTGCGCAGCAAGTGCCTGGATGGCGCCACCGGCGGTGCCGTCGTTCGAAGCGACGACCGCATCGATCTTGTTCTGCGCAGCCGTCAGCGCGTTTTCCATGATGGAGAGCGCTTCCGTAGGGCTCCATTCCTTGACCCACTGCGAGCCAATGACCTTCACCTTGCCGGAATCGATGGCTTCCTTGAGGGCCTTTTCCTGACCGGCGCGGAGAAGCTTGGCGTTGTTATCCGTCGGCGAGCCGCCGAGGAGATAATAATTGCCTTCCGGCTTGGCTTTCAGGACCGCTTCCGCCTGCATGAAACCGACGCGTTCATTGTCGAACGAAATATAGGCATCGATATCGGCATTGAGGATCAGGCGATCATAGGAAAGAACCTTGATGCCGGAAGCCTTGGCGTCGGCCACGACGGCGTCGAAAACCTTGGAGTTCATCGGCACGATGACGATGGCGTCAACGCCCTGCGCAATCAGGTTTTCAACCTGCTTGACCTGCTTTTCCTCATTGCCGTCAGCCGACTGCACATTGACCTTGGCGCCCAGCTTTTCGGCAGCTTCGATGAAATAGTCGCGGTCGCGCGCCCAGCGCTCGACACGCAGGTCGTCGATGGAAAAGCCGATAACCGGATTTTCCGGCGAAGCATAGACCGGCGTGGACGCCATAGCGCCGATGCCCAAAGCCGCAGCAACCAGCGCGCCGGTCAGAAAATTACGACGTTTCATGCAAATCTCCTCCAAACAACACCGGCTTGCTGCCGGCTGATACCAATCCGCGCCCCCGAACGTATTCCGCCCCCGGAGTTCGGCACGACAAAACAGCCCACTTTGGAGCTGCTTATTTCTTGAATGGCTGATCCTCCCGAAGGCGCCCCGCGCCAAGATCACTCCATCGGACAGCATTGCAAAAGCGACACTGCCCCATCCTCGGACACCATTGATACGTGAAGAAAAATGAATAGCAAGCATTTTTTGATTTACGTACCTCATTTTTGATCTTATGGTCCGCGTCGAGGAGCGAGGATGAAACCTACAGTCCATGATATAGCCAGAACAGCGGGCGTCAGCCTCGCCACGGTAGACCGTGTGCTGAACGAACGTCCAGGTGTGAGAGCGAAGACGCGCGACCGGGTCATGGCTGCGATGAACACGCTTGGCTATGTGCGCGATGTGGGTGCTGCCAACCTTGCTCGCGGACGGCTTTATCAGTTCGATTTTATTTTGCCGGACAATGAAAACACCTTCATGCTGAGCCTGCGCGCGGAACTGCAATCCGCGACCGAACGGGCACTGGCCGAGCGTGTGCTGATCAATCTCGTCCTTGTCCCCGCCTTCGATGAAGCGGCGCTCGTGGCGGCGCTGGATGATTGCGCCACACGCAAGCCTGACGGTGTAGCATTCGTCGCGGTCGATACTGACCCCGTGCGTGCAGCCTGCGACCGATTGGGGGAGCAAGGCGTCCACGCCGTCACGCTGGTATCCGATCTCGGGCATTCCACGCGGACGCATTATGTCGGCGTCGACAACGGTGCGGCGGGACGCACGGCGGCACGGCTTCTGGGGCTTTTCGCCAACGGGACTGAAGGGGCGCTTGCAGTCGTCGCCGGTTCGTTGAAGGTCCGCGACCATCAGGAACGTTTCGAAGGTTTTACCGCTGCCATGAAAGCGGACTTTCCGGGCCGCGAGATATTGCCTGTTCTGGAAGGCTTCGATGAGGGCTCGCGCGTGGAGAAACTCGTAGCCGAGTTGCTTGACGAGCGCAGCGATATCGCCGGAATTTACAGCCTCGGAGCAGGCAATAGCGGTCTGGTGAAGGCGCTGGCAAGGCACAACTCCAATCGGCCGCTCGTCATCGCCCATGAACGCGATAGCGTGACGTCCAAGGCGCTGACGGATGGCATCATCCACGCCGTCCTGGCGCAGGATGCGGGCCATGAGATCCGCAGCGCCATCAGGGTTTTGAAGGCGTCTGCCGATCGTCTGGCTATCGTGCCCGGACAGGAGCACATCCGTATTGAAATTTTCCTCAAAGACAACCTGCCGCATCTCGACTGAAGCGCAGGCGACAAGGCCTTTCCAACAGGAGCAAATATGTATCTCGGGATCGATCTAGGAACATCCGGTGTCAAGGCGCTGTTGATCGATGACGCACAGACCGTCATCGGGTCGGCCCATGGCGAACTGGATGTTTCGCGACCCCATCCGGGGTGGAGCGAACAGGACCCCGCACATTGGATCGACGCCTGCCGGATAGCGATTGACGGCCTGCGCACGGCGCACCCGAAGGAGTTTTCGGCGATTGCCGGTATCGGTCTTTCCGGTCAGATGCATGGCGCTACCCTGCTGGACGAACGGGACCAGGTATTGCGTCCCTGCATCCTCTGGAACGATACGCGCAGCTATCGCGAAGCAGCCGCACTCGACGCCGACCCGGCTTTTCGCGCCATCACCGGCAATATTGTCTTTCCGGGATTTACCGCGCCCAAACTCGTCTGGGTTGCCAATAACGAACCCGATATTTTCGCACGTACCCGCAAGGTACTGCTGCCGAAGGATTACCTTCGCCTCTGGCTGACCGGCGAGTATGTCTCCGACATGTCGGATTCGGCGGGCACAAGCTGGCTCGACACCGGTGCACGCCGTTGGTCACGCGAACTTCTGGACAAGACCGGCCTCGATGAAAGCCGGATGCCGCGTCTTGCCGAAGGCACGGACGCAACCGGACGGCTGCGGGCGGAACTGGCCGCCGAATGGGGCATTGCCGGACTACCGGTGGTGGCGGGCGGTGCAGGCGATAATGCGGCATCGGCCTGCGGCATGGGTACGGTCAAACCCGGTCACGCCTTCGTTTCGCTCGGCACATCAGGCGTGCTGTTTGCTGCAAACGGCGCCTATCAGCCGAAGCCAGAAAGTGCGGTTCATGCCTTCTGCCATGCCCTGCCCGACACGTGGCACCAGATGGGTGTCATCCTGTCCGCAGCAAGCGCGCTCGACTGGTATGCGCGGCTTGTCGGAAAGACGGCGCATGAGCTTGATAGGGAACTCGGGGACAGGCTCAATGCGCCGGGCAGCACGACCTTCCTGCCCTATCTGTCGGGCGAACGCACCCCGTATAACGATGCGAAGATACGCGGCGTGTTTTCAGGTCTGGAACATGAATCCGATCAGCGCGCCCTGACGCAAGCCGTGCTGGAGGGCGTTGCCTTCGCGATCCGCGACAATCTCGCCGCGCTCCAGTCTGCCGGTACCGAGATCAGTTCCCTTACCGCGGTCGGCGGGGGCTCCCGCTCCACCTATTGGCTGAAGGCGATCGCAACCGCGTTGAATGTGCCGATCGCCTTGCCGGAAGAAGGCGATTTCGGCGCAGCCTTTGGCGCTGCCCGGCTGGGTCTCATCGCCGCTACCGGCGTAGACCCGCTGGCTGTCTGCACGCCGCCGCGCACCGAGCGAACCATAGAGCCGGAAGCCGCCCTCACCCCGGCCTATGAGGAAGCCTATCAGCGCTATCGCGCACTTTATCCGGCACTTCACGCCCTCGCCGGTCAGTGACGCTGCCTCAACCAATCAGACATGACGACATTCGAACGGGAGGACACAATGAGCACCGGATTTTTCGGCGACATTCAGAAGATCAAGTATGAGGGGCCGGACAGCGACAACCCGCTGGCATTCCGTCACTATGATCCGAATGAGATCGTGCTGGGCAAGCGTATGGAAGATCATCTGCGCTTCGCGGTCGCCTACTGGCATAGCTTTGCCTGGGAGGGTGGCGATCCATTCGGTGGTCGCACCTTCGACCGCCCGTGGTATTCCAACGAACTGGATGCGGCAAAGCTCAAGGCCGACGTGGCTTTCGAATTCTTCTCCCTGCTTGGCGCGCCCTATTACTGCTTCCACGATGCAGATGTGCGGCCCGAAGGACGCAACTTTGCGGAAAACACGCGATATCTCAACGAGATTGTCGATATCTTCGAGAAGAAGCAGGCCGAAACCGGCGTAAAGCTTCTCTGGGGCACCGCCAACCTGTTCTCCAACCGCCGCTATATGAGCGGGGCCGCAACCAACCCTGACCCGGACGTCTTCGCCTTCGCCGCGGCGACGGTGAAAAGCTGCATCGATGCCACCAAGCGACTCGGCGGCGAGAACTATGTGCTGTGGGGCGGTCGCGAAGGTTATGAAACGCTACTCAACACCGATCTCGGACGCGAACTCGACCAGATGGGGCGGTTCCTCAATCTGGTGGTCGAGTACAAGCACAAGATCGGCTTCAAGGGCACGATCCTGATCGAACCGAAGCCGCAGGAGCCGACCAAGCATCAATATGATTACGACGTCGCGACGGTCTATGGCTTCCTGAAGCGCTATGGCCTCGAAAACGAGGTGAAGCTCAATATCGAACAGGGCCACGCCATTCTGGCCGGTCACTCCTTCGAGCATGAACTGGCACTTGCCCGCACACTCGGCATTTTCGGCTCCATCGACATGAACCGAAATGACTACCAGTCCGGCTGGGACACGGACCAGTTCCCGAACAATGTGCCGGAGATGGCGCTCGCCTATTATCAGGTCCTGCTTGCAGGCGGCTTCACGACCGGCGGCACGAATTTCGACGCCAAGCTGCGCCGCCAGTCGCTCGATCCGCAGGATCTGCTGATCGGTCATATCGGGGGCATGGATTGCTGTGCACGCGGGCTGAAGGCAGCCGCCGGAATGCTTGAGGACGGCGCGTTGTCCAGGCCGCTCGATGACCGTTATGCGGGCTGGAACGGCGAGTTCGGCAAGAAACTTCTGACCGGCCTCTCGCTGGACCAGATCACGGCGGAAGTCGAAGCGAAGGACATCAATCCGCAGCCGAAATCCGGCCGTCAGGAATATCTCGAAAACGTCGTCAATCGGTATGTCTGAACCGGCAAGGCGGTGAAAACAAAAAAGGGCGCCACTGGCGCCCTTTCTTTATTCCCCTATCAATTTCTAAAGCTTGACCCAGCCACCGTTTTTCTGAGACGAACGCACACAGGCATCGATGAAGGCAACGCCCTTCAAGCCGTCATCGACGGTCGGATAGATCACGGCGCTATCCGGCTTCTTGCCATTGCGATGGGCTTCGATGGCATTGGCCGCTTCCGAATAAATGGTGGCGAAAGCCTCCAGATAGCCTTCCGGATGGCCGCCCGGCACACGGGTCACGCGGGTCGCAGCATCGCCAACGCCTGCACCGCCCCGCGTGATAAGCCGCTTCTGTTCCCCAAAAGGCGTGAACCAGAGATAGTTCGGGTCTTCCTGCGCCCATTCAATGCCGCCCTTTGTGCCATAGACACGCAAGCGCAGTGCATTTTCATTGCCCGGCGCAACCTGGCTGCACCAGAGCATGCCCTTGGCCCCGCCTGCGAAACGCAGCATCACATGGGCATTGTCGTCGAGGCGACGCCCCTCGACAAAACTGTCGAGATCAGCGGCAAGACTATCGAGCGTGAGGCCGGTCACGAAGGAGGCAAGATTGAAGGCGTGCGTGCCGATATCGCCCGTTGCGCCGCCAAGCCCGGATTGCGCCGGATCGGTACGCCAGACAGCACCCTTGGCTCCGGTTGCCTCAACCGCTTCGGTGAGCCAGTCCTGCGCATATTCCACCTGTACGACGCGAAGATCGCCAAGTTCGCCATTGGCGATCATCTCGCGCGCCTGCCGCACCATCGGATAACCGGTATAATTATGCGTCAGGACGAACAGGGCGCCGCTTTCATCGGCGACCTTCTTCAGCTTCTTCGCATCGGCAAGTGTCGAGGTCAGCGGTTTGTCGCAGATGACATGGATGCCGCGTCGCAAAAACTCCTTGGCAGCGTCGTAGTGAACGTGGTTCGGCGTCACGATAGAAACGGCTTCGATGCCGTTTTTCAGGCGCGCCTCGCGAATAGCCATGTCCTTGTAGCTGGAATAGATGCGGTCTTCGGCCAGCCCCAGTTCATGGCCGGAGGCCTGCGCCTTTTCCGCTGATGACGACAAGGCGCCTGCCACCAGTTCAAACCGGTTGTCGAGCCGCGCCGCCATGCGGTGAACGCCGCCGATAAACGCGCCCGCGCCGCCGCCCACCATGCCGAGGCGAATACGGGGAACGGCGGTTTCCTTGGTTTTAGCTTCGATGGTCATTGCGTCCTCATAATCCAAGCATACGTCGGTTTGCGGCGTCATCGGTGCCGCCGGATGCGAAATCGTCAAATGCCTTGTCGGTCACGCGGATGATGTGCGCCTTGACGAACTCCGCGCCTTCGCGCGCGCCGTCTTCCGGGTGCTTCAGCGCGCATTCCCACTCGACGACGGCCCAGCCGTCAAAGTCGTTCGCGGCCATCTTGGAGAACACCGCGCCGAAATCAACCTGACCGTCACCGAGCGACCGGAAGCGACCAGCCCGGTTGACCCAGCCCTGATAGCCGCCATAGATGCCCTGTCGTCCGGTCGGATTGAACTCGGCATCCTTGACGTGGAACATCTTGATGCGGTCCTTGTAGATGTCGATATTGTCGAGATAATCGAGGCATTGCAGGACATAATGGGACGGGTCATAGAGCATATTGGCCCGCGGGTGGTTTTTGACCTGCTCCAGAAACATCTCGAAGGTCACGCCGTCGTGCAGGTCTTCGCCCGGATGGATTTCATAGCAGATATCGACGCCGTGTTCATCGGCATGATCGAGGATCGGCTTCCAGCGGCGGGCGAGTTCCTCAAATGCCGTTTCCACCAGACCGGCAGGACGCTGCGGCCATGGATAGATGAACGGCCATGCCAGCGCACCGGAAAAGGTCGCATGCGCGCCGATGCCGAGATTGCGCGATGCACGGATCGCCATCTTCACCTGCTCGACCGCCCATTGCTGGCGCGCCTTGGGATTGCCGCGCACTTCGGGCACCGCGAAGCCATCGAAAGCTTCGTCATAGGCCGGGTGCACCGCAACGAGCTGGCCCTGCAAATGGGTCGAAAGCTCCGTGACTTCGACACCGTTCTGACGCGCCACACCGGCGAATTCGTCACAATAATCCTTCGATTCAGAAGCCTTTTTCAGATCGATCAGCTGGCTCGCCCATGTGGGAACCTGCACCCCGGCATAGCCCTTTTCGGCGGCCCATTTGGTGATGCCATCCCATGTATTGAACGGCGCTTCATCGCCTGCGAACTGCCCGAGAAAAATGCCCGGCCCCTTGATCGTCTTCATCAAATTTCTCCTGAATATGCTCGGACTCCGCCATCGACCGGCATCGAGCAATTTGAGAGCGCGCTTCGCGCTGCATTTCGGGATTGGAAAAGAAAGGCCGTGCGCCCGCTCCCGCAGGCGCACGGTATTTGTTCACCTTAGAACGGCGAATCCGGGAAATAGAAGTCCTTGGCGTTATCCTTCGTCACGAGCGTCGCATCGAGGATGTAATTGCCGCTCACCGGAATCTGGTCGTAGAAATGACCGGCCGCAAGCTGCATCGCAGTCGAAACCATCGCTGGCGGATAGAGGACATCGACCGGCACGAGCTTGTCGCCGTCCATGACCTTCTTGATCATATCCTTGGAGCCTGCGCCGCCTACCACATACTGAATGTCGGAGCGGTTCGCCTGCTTGATGGCTTCGAGAACACCGACAAGCATGTCGTCATCCTGTGCCCAGACCACATCGATCTTCGGATATTTGGTCAGGAAGTCCTGCATGACGCGGAAGGCATCGTCGCGGTTCCAGTTGCCGTACTGGCGGTCCAGAACCTTCACGTTGGAGCCTTCAATGCCCTTGTCGAAACCGTCCTGACGCTGCTGGTCGATCGGGATCGGCAGGCCGCGAATGACGACGACCTGTGCGTCGGGCGTGGTCTTCTTGATGTATTCGCCAGCCACCTGTCCGAGCGCCGGGTTATTGCCGGCCACGTAGAGATCGCGGATGGTGTTGTCGTTGCTGCTCGGCGCGCGGTCGACCAGAGCGACAAAGGTTCCCTTGTCCTTGATCTCCTTGATGGCGTTGACGAGCGGATCGGGATCGGTCGGCAGAACGACCAGCCCGTCGAGGCCCTGTACGGCCAGATCCTGCAACGCATTGGCCTGCGATGCCGCATCGGGCGATGTCTTGACGATGACTTTGAGGCCCGGATGTTCTTCCATCAGGAGCTTCGCCACGCGTTCGGCGTGATAGACGACGCCCGCCGTCCAGCCGTGGTCGGCTGCCGGGATCGACACGCCGATCGTCACTTTCTTGTCCTGTGCGCTTGCCGCGCCGCCAAAGGCCAGCGCACCCGCCGTCAGAGCGGCGAAAGCAAGCTTCATCAAATTCCCTCGCATAGTCTTCCTCCCAGTAAACGCGGGGCTCTCATTCCTCTCTGGCTGGAATCGCCCCACCAATCCCGCCAATCTCCAAAACCTATCTCCGCGCCAGCGAACGCTGCACCAGCATCGCGATGATGATAATCGCGCCCTGAATGGCTCCCAGCAGATACTCGCTGATGAAATTCGACAGGATCATGATGTTGCCGATGAACTCCAGTATGAACGCGCCACAGATCGTCCCCCAGATACGGCCCACGCCACCGCGCATCAGCGTACCGCCGACGACGACAGCGGTAATGGCATGCAGTTCCCACATCATGCCGGTCTGCGCCGAGGTGGAGCCGAGACGCGGTACATAAAGCAGCACCGCAACAGCCACGCACAACCCTTGCACCACATAAGCAATAGTGCGCACCTTCTTGACCGAGATACCGGAATAGCGCGCCACATCTTCGTTGGAACCTGCCGCCAGCAAATGACGGCCATAGCGTGTGCGATAAAGCACAAAAGCTGCTAGCGCCGCCGTCGCAAAGATGAAGATAACGGGGACCGGAACGCCAGCTATGTATCCAGAGTAAACCGGGCGATACATGGCCTGAACTTCGGAATTGCGAAGGGTGATCGCGCCGCCCTGCGACAGCCAGGTCGTCAAACCTCTGTAGATCCCCATGGTTCCAAGCGTAGCAATGAAAGGCTCAATTCCGCCAACGGTAGTAATGAGTCCGTTCAGAAGTCCGCAGGCTGCTCCAAGTACCAGAGCCAGCAGGACGGCAACCAGCAGCAGCAGGACCGGGTCGGCAATGACGCCGGAATTGATGAAAAGGATCATCAAACTCGCCACAAAGGCCACCATTGATCCTACTGACAGGTCCAGACAACCTGAAGAGATAACATAGGTCGCGCCCACTGCAATAATCGCGATAAATGCAGCGCGTGTCATGACATTGAGCAAATTGTCTAGGCCTATGAAATTCGGACTAACAACAGCACCAAGTACAAGCAGCAAAGCGAGCGCTACAAAAGGCGCAATTGCCCGCAGATCCCAATCCTTGGACGTCCTCGGCACTCTGCTTTTATCGGTCGCAACCTGTGTCATCTATTTCCCACTTTATTGTTCTTATGCGGCGTCTTCGGCTTCAACGCCGGTTGCAAGCACGACGATGTCATGTTCCGTCATGCGGTCGCCGGAGACCTCGCCGGCGACCTGCCCTTCCCGCATCACGACGATGCGGTCGCAGATGCCGATCAGTTCCGGCATTTCCGACGAAACGACGATGATCGATTTCCCCTCATCGGCCAGATTGGCGATGAACTGATAAATCTGCTCCTTCGTGCCGACATCGATGCCGCGCGTGGGTTCATCGATGATGACGATGGACGGTTCGAGCATCATCATCTTGGCGAGCAGCAGCTTCTGCTGGTTTCCGCCCGAGAGCTGGCCTGCAAGAATGTCCTTGCGTCCCGTACGAATATCGAACTCGCGGATCGCATCATCAAGCGCGGTGCGTTCCCTGTTGCGATCGATCTGCAAACCGCGCACGAATTTCTTCAGCGAAGCAAGCGTCAGATTGACACCCAGATCCTTGGTCAGCAGCAGCCCTTTGCCCTTGCGGTCCTCGCTGAGATAAACGATCCCCGCCTTCTGGCTTTCATGCGCATTGCGAAAATGAACCGGCTTTCCATTGTGGCGCGCATCGCCCTTGCCGGGCCGCAGACCGACGATGCCTTCCATCAGTTCCGTTCGTCCTGCGCCGACCAGCCCGGCAAAGCCGAGTATTTCGCCCCGGTTCAGGTGGAAGCTCGCATTCTGCACGTAACCCGGCACGCTGAAGTTCTCGATTTCGAGAATGGCAGCGTTGTCATGCTGGCTTGCGCGTTCAGGATAGAGTTTGGCGACATCGCGGCCGACCATCAGGCGGGCCATATCGGATGGCTGCAATTCGGAAGCCAGATGCGCGGAAACGAGCTTCCCGTCACGAAGCACGGTCACACGATCGGATATTTCCTTAACTTCCGGCAGGCGATGCGAAATATAGAGGACAGCTACGCCCTTGGCCCGAATATCGCGAATGACTTTCAGCAGCGCTTCCGTCTCGAAAGGCGTCAGCGAAGCGGTCGGCTCATCGAAGATCACCACACGATGCGGCACCAGAAGCACGCGGGCGATCTGGACCAGTTGGCGCTGTGCAATCGACAGGGAACCGACGACCGTATCGGGGTCGATATCGGCGCCAAGATCACGGATGGCCTTGCGCGCGCCCTCGCGCATCGACTTGTCGTCGACGACGACGCCCCGGCTCAGTTCACGGCCCAGATAAATGTTCTGCGCGACGGTCAGATCGGGTGCGAGCAGGATTTCCTGATGCACGAGCACGATGCCCTGCGCTTCGGCCTCAACCGGCCCCGAGAAGGACACCGGCTTGCCGTCGATGCGGATTTCTCCGCCCGTCGGACGCTCATTGCCCGCCAGCAGCTTCATCAGCGTCGATTTTCCGGCACCGTTCTCGCCGATGATCGCGTGGACTTCGCCGCCGAAAATGCGCAGATCAATGTTTTTCAGAACCTGAACGGGACCGAATGACTTGGAAAGCGACACGGCCTCCAGCAGCGCTGGCCTGCCATCTTCTCCCGGCGCGCTCATAGGCAGCCGCCCACGGCGAATCGCCGCTTCCGGCGCTTTTTCAGCCCAGTCTTTTCCAAAGCTTTCGCCGCTGTTTGTGGCTGCACGTGAACTCCTCCCAAAGCATCACGATTAAAAGATTAGCTTTCGTTTTGAGGTACGTAAAGCAAAATATACGCGTTCTCTCACATCATCCGTCTTTGGGCAAAAGTCCGTCAGTCATCCTGATGGATGGGCTCATCGACAAATGCGCCGCCCTGGTAGACCGCGAGCGCTGAATCCGGCGCGGGCCGCGGGGTCGTCTTCTCCAGTCCGGCGCGGAAGCGTTCGGCATTGTCCTTCGGATGCCAGCCGAGGAAACGGGCGTGGCTGTTATCCCACCACATCGAATCATTATTGGAAACGCCCCAGATGACGGGACATCCCAGCATCGGTGCCCGGAAAACGCATTCGATCAGGCTGGCAAAATCGTCATGGGACATCCAGGTGGAGAGCATGCGATGGTTGCGCGGCTCCTCAAAACAGGAACCGATGCGAACGATTGCCGTCTCCTGCCCGAACTTGTCGTGATACAGACTGGCGATGGACTCGCCAAAGCATTTTGAAACGCCGTAAAGGCCATCCGGTCGCGTGGGCGCCTTTGCGTCGATATATTCGTCCTGTCGATAGAAACCGATCGTGTGATTGGAACTGGCGAAGATGATGCGCGGATGGCCATGCGCCCGCGCTGCCTCATAGAGATTGTACATCCCGACGATATTCGCGTTGAGTATCTTGCTGAAAGACGCCTCGGTGGAAATGCCGCCAAGATGCAGAATGCCGTCACATCCCTCGACAAGGCGCATGACCGCATCCAGATCGCCAAGGTCGCATTGCACAAGCTCTTCATGGGGCCTGGCCTCGCCCATATCGACAACATCGGAAAGGCGCAACAGTTCGGCCTGTCCGACCAGCTTTTCGCGCATCACGCGCCCCAGTCCACCCGCAGCACCGGTAATCAGAAGTCGTTTCACGAAAATCTCCATTCGGACGGGATAGGGCATAATTCGACCGTTCGGCTTGCGGCCACCGGCCCTCGCCTACGGTAATCCTATGGATGGAAAAGCAGCGTCCCCTCCCAGGCATGTCGCCGCTCTGGCCATCATACATGCCAGATGATGACGGTCAACGCCGCCCGGACGCCACTCTGCTCAGTCCGAGCCATGGGGATCATTGATCCGGCAACAGGCTTATCAGATTGTCGATCAGCGGGGACCGGGTATTCTTCATCGAAACCAGGCCCAGTCGTGCCAGAAGCGGCTCCCCCTTGATCGGCCTGTAAGTGACACCGGCCAGCCTGATCTGCGCAATGGCGGCGGGAACGATCGAGACGCCGAGATCGGCTGCGACCAGATTGACGACGGACGGCATCTGTGGCGCTTCCTGCGCCACGATCATTTCAAAGCCAGCCTTCCGGCAGGCCTCGACCACGTCGTCATAAAGGCTTAGCCCGACTATGCGTGGGAAAAGCACGAAAGCTTCGTTTGCCAGTGCTGAAATCGGGAGCTCAGGATGAACCGCAAGCGGATGATGGCTTGGCAGGGCGATCATCATCGGCTCGTCGGCCAGCCGCTTCACGCGCACATCCTTGGGGTTTTCGAGACCGGGTCGGATAAAAGCTGCGTCTACCTCGCCCCGCAGCAGGCTCTGCATCAGAAGATGGCTGTTCATCTCGGTCAGGGTCAGCCGGACTTCGGGCCATCTGGCCCGAAACTTTCGGATCGTACCACTCACCACCGGATTGAACGCGGATGACGCGGTGAAGCCCAAGGCAAGCCTTCCTGTCTCTCCGCGCGCGGCACCTTGCGCCGCAAGCCTCGCCTTCTCGGCGGCGGCAAGGGAAGCCTTGGCTTCATCCAGAAACGCGGTACCTGCCGCCGTCAATTCTGCGCCGTGCGGAACGCGGTGAAACAGCGCCACGCCAATCTCGTTTTCGAGATCACGTATCTGCTGGCTGAGCGGCGGCTGGCCGATCCCGAGCTTCGCAGCCGCTCGGGTAAAATTACCCTCTTCGGCCACCGCCAGAAAATACCGTAGATGACGCAGTTCCATCGCTATATCCAAAAGCTATTAAAATCGTCACTTCCATATATTGGACAAATGGAGCGGCTTTGACTAGATCGAAAAGCGGGAGGATTTGAAAAGGCAAAGTCATGTCACGCCTCGCAGAACGCAGCCTCGACAGCGTAAGAACACCGGAAAGCCAGCTCAAGCTCGTTTCAGCTCCCGCTGCGTCCGAACAAAGACACTATCTCACCAAGGGAACCCCAGCGTTTCGCAATGCGAGCATCGCGCTGTTCCTGTCAGGATTTGCAACCTTCTCGCTGCTCTACTGCGTCCAGCCGCTGATGCCGCTTTTCGCGCATGATTTCAACATCACACCTGCGGCCAGTTCGCTGTCGCTTTCCGTTTCGACGGGGTTTCTGGCCTTCGCAATTTTCTGTGCCGCCGCCATATCCGAGCGCTTCGGACGCAGGACGCTGATGTTCGTCTCGCTTCTCGGCTCCGCGCTCTGCACGATAGCCAGCGCGATTGTGCCGGACTGGCATATGCTGCTCGCCATTCGCGCATTGCAGGGCTTGTTGCTGGGCGGTGTTCCGGCAGTCGCCATGACCTATCTTGCGGAAGAAATCGACCCACGCGGCCTTGGCGCATCGATGGGGCTCTATATCGCCGGGAACGCTTTCGGCGGCATGGCAGGCCGGGTCATTGCCGGAACGCTTGCCGAATATTTCTCCTGGCGTGTCGGGCTCGCGGGCATGGGCCTGCTTGGACTGGCCGCATCGATCGGTTTTCTCCTCCTTCTGCCTCCATCGCAGAACTTCATTGCGCGTCCCGGCTTCAACGCACGATTCCACCTCGGCGCATGGCTCGGCCACATCCGCAACCCGGCGCTGCCGCTGCTCTTCGCCATCGGGTTTCTGGTGATGGGTTCGTTCGTCACCATCTATAATTATATCGGTTTCCGCGTCGTTGCCGCGCCCTATAGCCTTAGCCAGACGGCGCTCGGCGCTATTTTCACGGTCTATCTCTTCGGCATCGCAGCCTCCTGGCTTGCTGGCAGAATGGGTGACAGGCTTGGCTATTTCACTGTTCTTCCCATTGGCCTTGCCATCCAGGCCGTGGGCTGTCTTCTGACCCTGTTTGCGCCGCTCCCCGTCATCGTCGCCGGTATCATCCTTGTCACCGTGGGCTTCTTCGTCAGCCATTCGGTCGCCAGTGCACTGGTTGGAAGGTTGGCGCTCCAGACCAAGGGCCACGCCTCATCGCTCTATCTGCTGGCCTATTATCTGGGTTCCAGCGTTGCCGGGGCTGCGGGCGGCTATTTCTGGACGGCCGACGGATGGTCCGCGGTCGCCGAGTTCACTTTCGTCATGCTCGCCCTTGCCTTTGCAGCGGCGTTGGGTGCGGCCCGTCTCTCCCGGCGGAAATGACGGCAGGCAAAAAGATAAAATTTTATGGAACCATATCCTCCACGGCGCGTTCATGCGGCTCGGAAGGAGAATTATTGCATGCAAATCGTCGATGCTCTGGTCAAAAGATGCGGCAAGGAAAATTCCTATCAGGTCGAATTCATCGGTGAAGATGGTGAAACTGTCTGCGTTTCCTTCCGCCACGATTCCGAGGAAGAATTGAGCCGCCACGACGCCATTGCGAGCGCCCTTGCAAAGATGGCGCCGCTCACGGCCTACGGGGCAGCGTTTATCAGCATCCTGTCGGCCAACAAGTTGAACACAGCAGCAACCGCCGCCTGATATTGTCCAGCCAGCCCCCTGCGATCCAGCGGGACCGCAGGGCATTTGTGTCTGCCTGGATGGCCTTTCGTAACCGGTTCGGGATTGATATCCTTCTGGAAATTGCCTAGCTGCTTGACAGGAGCAAGGCGATCGACGGAGGTGCGGACATGAGCGAACTGGCCGATTGGCTATCGGACACCCATCCTGTTACGCGCAAGAATGCGGCGGAAGTCGTATTCGACGATATTCGTTCCGCCATTACATCCGGCCGTCTTGCGGTCGGCACCCGCCTCCCCTCCGAAACGCAACTGGCTGGCCGGTTCGGCGTCAGCCGCCCCATCGTACGGGAAGCCTTGCGGTCCCTGCAGACGCTCGGCCTTACCCATACGCGGACAGGCAGCGGCACCTATGTCCTGAATGCTTCTCCCGCAAGCGAACTGAATTACGGCAGCTATTCAGCCCGCGATCTGATCGAGGCGCGCCCCTTCATCGAAGTCCCTGCGGCGGGCTGGGCAGCGAAGCGCCGCGATGCGCGGCAGCTCGCCCGTCTGCTCGAACTCTGTGACAAGATGGACCGCCAGACGGACCTTCAGAAGTGGGAGATGCTCGATTCCGAATTTCATTGCGCCATTGCCGAAGCCTCCGGAAATTCGGTCTTTACCAAGATCGTGGCGGATGCGCGTGAAGCGCTGATCCAGCAATCCGAACTCGTCAACTTCATGACGGGCCGCCGCGAAGCATCGAATGTCGAGCATCGCCGTATCGCGGAAGCCATCGAGGCGGGATGGAAGCCGAAGCCCGCGCTGCCATGGAAGCGCATCTGAGCAAGGTCAAGACGGCGGTGACCACCATCATCGGCAGGGATGAGGTCAGCTGATATTTCCACAGGATCGCAGCCTGCCAGTCGTGCCGAACCGGACCGGAACGCTGCTTTCGTGTCGTTTTAGCAAATGCCGATAAAGCTTTCTTCCCGCTGAATTTTTCTCCGTCCATAAAGTTCGAGCGACACAAGCGAACCTCGTCAGTTGGCGCGCAATACTTGACGCGCGTTCTGCGATATGCGTTAAAACCGCCCAAAACCTGTCATGCAGCTTTACAGAATACCCCATCAAACGGGATGAAATCCGTCCCTCATTGAATGGCTGGCGGCGTGCCCTAAGTGGCCTTGCACGCCCCATGGCCGTCCCCGCAAACCGCGCTCTCAGGGAGGAGCAATGCCGACTGAAACCATGAAAGCCGTCCCGGCCCCACGCGAAGTGTTCATCGAAGAGGAACGCGGCTATCACAAGGCCCTGCGACCGAGGCAGATCCAGATGATCGCCATCGGCGGCGCAATCGGAACCGGGCTCTTTCTCGGCGCTGGCGGACGTCTGGCGCTGGCGGGCCCGGCTCTCGTCTTCGTCTATGCCCTGTGCGGTTTCTTTGCGTTTCTGGTGCTGCGCGCCCTGGGCGAACTCATCATGCATCGCCCCAGCTCCGGCTCCTTCGTCTCCTATGCCCGCGAGTTCTACGGCGAGAAGCTGGCTTTCGTGGCAGGCTGGATGTACTGGCTCAACTGGGCCATGACCTCGGTCGCCGACGTGACGGCGGTTGCGCTCTACATGAATTTCTTCAAGCACTATGTGCCTTGGCTGCAAGGCATCGACCAATGGATATTCGCGCTGACGGCGCTTGTCATCGTGCTGTCGATGAACCTCATGTCAGTCAAGGTGTTTGGCGAACTGGAATTCTGGTTCAGTCTCGTCAAGGTCATCGCACTCGTGACGTTTCTGGTGGTCGGCATTTACTTCGTCGTGACCGGAACGCCGATTGACGGTCATCCGGCAGGTTTCAGTATCATCCCGAATAGCGGAGGCCTGTTCCCGAACGGCATATTGCCGGCCTTCATCATCATACAGGGCGTCGTTTTCGCCTATGCGTCCATCGAGTTGCTGGGCACTACGGCTGGAGAAACCGAAGACCCGCGCAAGGTCATGCCCCGCGCAATCCGCACCGTCGTGTTCCGCCTGCTGGTCTTTTATGTGGGTTCGGTCCTGCTGCTGTCGCTGCTTCTCCCCTATACGGCCTATTCCGCAGGCGAGAGCCCCTTCGTCACCTTCTTTAGCAAGATCGGCGTTGAGGGAGCGGATATCATCATGAACCTCGTGGTCCTGACAGCGGTTCTGTCGTCGCTGAATGCCGGTCTCTATTCCACGGGCCGCATCCTGCATTCCATGGCGATATCCGGCTCTGCACCGGCGTCTTTGGCCAGAATGAACAAGAACGGCGTTCCCTATATGGGCATTGCCGTCACCGCCGTCGTCACCGTCATCGGCGTCATTCTCAATGCGGTCGTGCCTGCGGAAGCGTTTGAAATCGCGCTCAATCTTTCCGCGCTCGGCATCATCACGGCATGGGGCGTCATCGTCCTCTGCCAGCTCAAGCTTTGGCATCTCGCGCGCCGTGGTGAAATCGCACGTCCGGATTTCCGCATGTTCGGAGCGCCCTACACCGGCATCCTCACGCTGGCATTTCTGCTCGGCGTGCTCGTCCTGATGGCGCTCGATTATCCGGTCGGCACCTGGACGATTGCTTCGCTGGCGGTTATCGGCCCGGCCCTCATCGTCGGCTGGTATATGATGCGTGAGCGCATCCATCGACTTGCCGCCGAACGTGCTGTAGACGCCAGCGTTCCTGATAAGTAAGAGGATTCGGAAATATGTCGCTTGCAACGCCGTCCATAGCGCTGATCACCACTGGCGGGACCATCGCCAGCAAGCGTGGGGAAAATGGAGCAAGCACCCCGGTCCTGTCGGGTGGAGACCTGATGGGACTGGTGCCGGGCCCCGAAGCAAAACTTCGCGCGGTCAACCTGATGGCCAAGGATTCCGCGAGCCTCACCCTTTCCGACATGCAGCGCATCAGCAGTGCCGTCCAAGCCGAACTCGAGGATGGCGCGGTCGATGGCATCATCGTCCTGCACGGAACCGACGCGATGGAAGAAACCGCGCTGCTGGTGCAGTTGCAGTGTCGCATCGGCAAGCCGGTGATTTTCACCGGCGCGCAATTTACCGCCGACCACCCAGACGCGGACGGCCCTGAAAACATCGCCGCCGCCATTCGCCTTGCCAGCGATCCGGCCAATGCGGAAAAAGGCGTCCAGATCGCCTTCGGCGGACGCATCATCCCGGCGTGGGGAGCCTATAAATTCAGCAGCGACAATGCCGATGCCTTCCGCTCCGCTCGTCCGCTCCTTGTTCAGAGCCCGGTGTTCCCTGCCCCGGTCGGTGATCGCCGCGTGGACCTGATTGCCATCTATCCTGGCTGCGACGCCCTCCATATTGAAGCGAGCATCGCAGCCGGTGCAAGCGGCATCGTGCTTGCGGCGCTCGGTTCGGGCAACGCCACGCCTTGTATTGTCGAAGCCGTCCGCGAGTGTACCCGCCGCAATATCCCGGTGGTGGTTTCAAGCCGCGTGCCGGAAGGCCTGCTGGTTCCCGGCTATGGCGGCGGCGGTGGCGGATACGACCTCGGCGAAGCGGGCGCCATCCATGCGAGCACGCTTCGTCCCGGTCAGGCCCGCATCCTGCTTGCCGCGCTGATCGCCAGCGGCAGCACCAGAGAGGCGATGGTGCAGGCTTTCAGCGACTATCGATAAAGGCGGTTCAGCTCGGAAACTGGCGATAGCATTCTTCCGCCACCTGCCGCAGCCGGTCCCGCGATATCTCGCCGCTCACCGCATAACCGAGATCTTTGTCGATCCAGTAGAAGGTTTCGACGCCGTCGCTCGAAGCGAAGCGAAAACTCGTGTCGCGGTTATCCGGGTTGCGCCCGACGATCACCGAAAGCCGCTTTCCCGTCTCGTCTTCATACAGGAAGAAAGCGCCAGCCTTGCCCCCGACCGGCAAGAGGCGTCCGCCGACAAGCTGAAAGCCGAGCGAGCGGAGATCGGGTAGCCGAAGGTCGGCTATGTCGAGCCTTTTGCCAAGCCATGCCGCCAGATGTGCTTCTTCGTTGGAAAAGACCTCGACCGGATGCCGCACTTCGCTGGCATAGATGAGATAGGCCGCCTGAGCCTGCTCCGGCAGGGTCTGCACGCTGGCGAGTTGCGGCCCCTTTTCCGAAAGCAGGCGCGAGCCTGCAAAGCCGCCCGCACCGCCGATCAGCAAGGCGGCCAGAACGGCAGCAGCAGTGGCTCCGCGATAGGTTCGCGACTGGCGCGTTTCCGCGTGCCGGATCATTCCGGCGTCTTCGTTCCGGGGCTCGGCATAGCGGAAAAATAAGTGCCTGATCCCTTCGTTCTGCCTGCGCCATTCGTCGGCCAGCGCCGCCTGTTCGGGGTTTTCATCAAGAAGCCCGGCAATGCGCATATGCTCTTCTTCGGACAATTGTCCATCGACAAAGGCAAGCAGTTCCGCTTCGGTTATGGGAGAATTGGAGGCTGTCATCGGTTTCTCCGAAGCGTTACGATATTTGAGCCGTTCATATGTTCGGCAATGCGATTGCGCGCTCGCGACAGCCGGGACATGACGGTTCCTACAGGTATGCCCAGCATTTCCGCCGCCTCGCCATAGCTGTAGCCTTCGACGACGATGAGCATCAGCACCGCGCGGTTATCTTCCGGCAGGGTGTTTATCGCCTCTTCCAACTGCTGCAACTGGAACGGATCGGTTTCGGAGGCCGCAATGCTGACATTCTCGGCGGCGTCCAGCGTTTCGTGCCGGCGCGCGGCTTTTATATCCGTTGCGATAGAGGTTGGTCATCATCGTGAGTATCCAACCACGCAGGTTGAGGCCGCGCCACTGGCCGCGACGGGCCAGCGCCTTGGCCACACAGTCCTGCAGCAGGTCCTCGCCTTCGGCATCGGACTTTGCAAGGCTGCGCGAATAGCGCCGCATGACCGGCAGGAGGGCCAGAAGCTGGCCCTCGAAAGTTTCCGGGGCGGGATGGCTCACATCAGCCTCATGGCTTTGCGACGTGCCAGACCCCATTAACGCCGTCTCCGGTCACATCGCCGGGCTTCTTGTCCTTCACCCAGTAATAGAGCGGCATTCCATCCTTTGCCCATTGCTCGCTGCCATCCTTGCGCTTGACCAGCGTATATGCGCCGGAAGCCTTCGCCCCCTTCATCGCCTTGAAGGGCGGCCAGTTTTTCGCACAGGTATCATAGCAGCTGGATTCGCCCTTGCTATCCTTGTCGAAAGTATAAAGCGTCATGTCCTTGGCGCCTGCCAGGACCTGTCCCTTCGAGCTTTCCATCGTCTTGACGGATGGCGCTGCGACAGCAGCGGACGCCGCGACTGCTGCAATTGCCAGTACGGACATAAAACCAAACGTTTTCATGATTTGCCTCACAGGGTTCCAATCGCGACATGCGATATGGAGGTAAGACAATCGGCAACCGCGATTTATTCCCGCAGGCGCAGATTTTTTTCGGTTCCGTGCTTTGCAGGGCCACACACGGCATTGATTAGCAGGCAATAAATTATTATGTATAGCTACACATATAATAGATAGCTATACAATGTCTCAATCAAAACTCGATCTCGAAGCGGCCTTCACCATGGAGCTGTCCACGGCCGCGCGCAAAATGCGCAACCTGTTCGATTCCCGTGTTCGCGAACGCGGGCTGACGCTGGCGCGCGCCCGCGTGCTTCTGCTTCTGGCCCAGGAGCGCGACTGGAACCAGCGCGAGCTGGCGGATGCGCTGGAAATCGAGCACCCATCGGTGGTGCGCCTTCTGGATGGCCTTGAAAAGCAGGGTTTGATCTATCGTGCCGCAGTCGAAGGCGACCGCCGCGCGAAACGGATCGAACTGACCGACGAAGCGCAGGCACAGGTGCGCGAGTTGCAGGAAATCACCCGCAGCATCCGGTCGGAGCTTTTGCAGCGCATCGACAGGCCCACGCTGGAAGCGGCGTTATCGGTGCTTCAGGAAATCAGCCAGACGGTAGAGACGACGCTCGCGGACAAAGACCGCTAGAACCATGTCGGAAGAAAACAAAGCCAATCAATCAGACCAGACACCCCCGGCAGCGCAACCGGCTGCGGCACCGCCCGCTCCGCATATGCCGATTTACATGTCGGCCATCTATATTGCAGCGTCCATCCTCATGTGGTCGACGCGCGGTCTCAGCATGTACTTCATCTCTGCCAATACGCAGCAGATACAGGGGTCACTTGGCGCAACGCTGACGGAAACTTCATGGCTGATCGCGGCCTATATGGCTCCCTATGCCAGCCTGACGATCCTGCTCGTCAAGATCCGCACCCAGTTCGGACTGCGCCGCTTCGCGGAAATCGCCATCGCCGTCTTTCTGGTATCCTCGCTGTTGCATCTGCTCGTCTACGACATCTGGTCGGCGATCCCGATCCGCTTCATTGCGGGGGCGGCTGCGGCACCGGTTTCGACGATCGGCTTTCTCTATATGCTCGAAGCCTTTCCTCCGCCCAAGAAGATGACGTGGGGCCTCAGCCTCGCGCTCACCTGTTCGGCTGCGGCAGGCCCGCTGGCGCGCGTCATCTCGCCGTTGCTGTTCGACATCGGGCAATGGCAGCAGCTCTACATGGTCGAGATCGGCCTGTCGCTCGCCGCCTTCGCCGTGGTCTATATTCTGCCGATGACACAGGCCCCGCGCGCCAAGGTGCTGCACTGGCTGGATTTCGTCGCCTATGGGCTGATTGCCATCGGCTTCGGCCTTCTCGCGGTGGTTCTGGTTCAGGGAAAGAATTACTGGTGGTTTGAAGCGCCGTGGATCGGCATATGCCTTGCGATCTCGATAGCGGCGCTGGCCTGCGCCGCCGCGCTCGAGCTCAACCGCGAGCAGCCGCTGATGAACCTGCACTGGCTGTTCTCGCCGGAAATCCTGCGCTTCACGCTGATCCTCTTCATCTTTCGCATCGTGCTTGCCGAGCAGACGACGGGCGCGGTCGGTCTTTTTCAGGCATTCGGCCTGCAGGACGGCCAGAGCCGCGGACTTTATCTCGTCATTCTCGTCGCTTCGCTGGCGGGCGGCATTGCCTGCGGCATGTGGATGAAGCTGGAACGTGTATCGTTCATCTTCGGGCTGGCATTGGTTTTCATCGCGGTCGGCGCCTTTCTGGACAGCCATGCGACCAACCTTACCCGCCCGCACAACGCCTATCTCAGCCAGGGCCTGATCGCCTTCGGCGGCGCCCTGTTCCTGCCTCCGGCCATGCTTGCGGGCATTACCAAGGCTCTCAAACAGGGACCGACCTACATGACGAGTTTCATCGTCATCTTCCTTTTCACGCAGAATATCGGCGGGCTTATCGGTTCTGCCGTATTCAGCACGTTCATCACGATCCGGGAGAAATACCATTCCGCCTATCTGGTGGAGCAACTGGTCATGTCCAACCCGATAGTCGCCCAGCGCGTTCAGGCGCTATCCGGCACCTATGCGAAGGTTCTGGCCGATCAGGGACTGACCAGGGCCGAAGGGCTGGCGCTTCTCGGGCAACAGGTCACCAAGGAGGCGACGGTGCTGTCCTATAACGATGCCTTTCTCGCGATCTCCGTCATTGCGGTCCTCTCGCTCGCATGCCTGATCGCCTATCGCCTCTATGAAAACATGCAGGCCCGCCGCCATAGTGCGACGATGGCTGGTTAAATCGAAGAGTAATGAAGATGTTAGTTGGAAAACAGTATATTCGCGGCGGTCTCGCCCTCATCATCGGCCTTGCAGGTGTCCTGATGGTACTGTGGGCGTGGCAGTTGCCGCCGTTCAAGCATAGCGTCGAGACGACCGACAATGCCTATGTCCGCGGTCAGGTGACCGTTATCAGCCCGCAGGTCGCGGGTTACGTCACCAAGGTCAATGTGAACGACTATCAGTCCGTGAAGCAGGGCGACCTCCTTTTCGAGATCGACAGCCGCAGCTATCAGCAGAAGCTGGATCAGGCGCTGGCCGCGCTCAACAGCAAGAAGGCAGCGCTCGCCAATTCGGAACAGAGCCAGCGCTCGGCGGAAGCGACGATCCAGTCGCGGCAGGCGCAGATTTCAGGCGCCAAGGCAGCACTTGAAGTTGCCGAAGCCAATGCCAAGCGCGTCGAGGCCTTGCTGCCGCGCGGCGTGACCACGCAAAGCTCCGCCGATACGGCGCATGGCAGTCTGCTTCAGGCGCAGGCCGCAGTGGAGGAAGCGGAGGCCGCGCTGGCCGTCGCGCAACAGGACCTTCAATCCATCATCGTCAATCGCGACAGCCTCAATGCCGATATCGCCAATGCGGAAGCAACTGTCGAGCTGGCGCGGATCGACCTTCAGAACACTCATATCATCGCCCCGCGTGACGGCACGCTCGGCGAAGTGGGCGTGCGGCTTGGGCAATATGTGACAGCGGGAACGCAGCTCGTCTCCGTCGTGCCGAAGTCCAAATGGGTGATGGCCAATTTCAAGGAAACACAGCTCTACGGCATGAAGGTCGGCCAGCCGGTCACCTTCACCGTCGATGCGCTGCGCCATGCGAAGCTGACCGGGCGTATCGAAGCCTTCGCGCCTGCCGCCGGTTCAGAGTTCAGCGTGATCAAATCCGATAACGCCACCGGCAACTTCACAAAGATCACGCAACGCCTTTCCGTTCGCATCGCCATCGACGAAGATCAGCCGGATGCAGCACGTCTGGCGCCGGGCATGTCGGTGGTCGTCCGTGTCGACACCAATGCGGAGCCGATTGCAAACTAGAACAACCGCAGCTTTCTGGCATGAAAAGCCTCGGCATAAGTCTCGGGCGCACGGCATTCCATGCCGCGCAGCCGCGCCAGACCGCGAAATGTTTCGGAGTCGAACCAATCCTTGGAGCGCTGGGTGCCGAAGTGCTTCATCAACAGTTCGATCTTGCGATCCATGATTGCGGCCGGTAGCGCCGAATAGGCGTTGGGCTGGCCCAGATCGCCATCCCATTTCGGAATTTCATATTCGAGGATCACCTGATCCCGAAACAGGTTCCATGTCAGTTCATTGACCGTCCGGTGATCCTGATGAGCGTCGCCGTGGCGATGGGTGAACACCATGTCCGGCACCCCTCGCCCGCGCTGTTCGATCAGCCATTGCTTGATTTCGCGGCCCTGCGCCGGAAAGTAGCTATCCTCGAAAGAGGCGAGATGAATATTGAAACTGTCTATCCCACGCAGAAAATCGCGGGCTGAAGCTTCCGCCTCCGCCCGCCTTTCCTCATTTCCCGAAAGCACGCACCATTCCACATGCAGCGGCGCGCCGCTCTCGATCAGGTTGAGAAGCGTGCCGCCGCAGCCGATCTCGATATCGTCCGAATGCGCGCCCAGACAAAGCAATTGCAGCGGACGGCTATGATTTGCGAGCGAACGCAGGTCGATCATAGCGCTATCGCGACATTGGTGGCGCGGCGTCTGGCCTCTTCCGCCTTGTGCCTCTTCCAGGGCATGTCGCCCTTCTCCACCATATCCTCAAGCGTCTGCCAGTCGCGCAGCGTATCCATGGAGCGCCAGAAGCCCTCATATTTATAGGCCATCAGCTGGTTTTCCGCGATCAGGCGGCCAAACGGCTCCAGCACCAGTTCCTCACCCTCGCGCATATAGTCGAAGATCTCCTTGCGGAAGAGGAAGTAGCCGCCATTGATCCAGATGTCCGAAGTGTTCGACGTCCGGAAAGCACGCACGTCGCCGCCTTCGGCAATATCGGCAAGGTGATAGGTCAGCGGCGGACGGACGGCGAGAAAACAGGCGATCTTGCCGCTGGCACGGAAGCGTTCCGTCATGTCGTCGAGGTCTACATCGCTGAGACCATCGCTGTAATTGGCGAGGAACATGTCCTCGTTCGCCACATGCGACCGGGCGCTCCACAGTCTTTCGCCGATATTGCGCCATATGCCCGTATCGAGCAGCGTGACACTCCAGTCGCGATCCACTTCCTCAAGCAGTTGCACATTGCGCCCGCCATCGGAAACCACACAGTCCGCAAAGGTCTGTGGGCGGATGGTCAGGAAGAAATCCTTCACGACATTGGCCTTGTAGCCGAGGCACAGAACGAATTCGTTGTGCCCATAATCGCTGTAATATTCCATGACGTGATGCAGGATCGGCTGATGGCCGAGCGGGATCATCGGCTTCGGTATATTCTCCGAATATTCGCGAATTCTGGTTCCAAGACCGCCGCAGAACAGAACGACTTTCATGATTACCGCTCCTCAGTGAGTAGTGCCGGGTCAATCAACGTGACGTGCGGAATGGGAATGATGAACTTGGCCCCCCATTCGACCACGTGCTGCATCTGCCGGATGATCTCATCCTTGAAGTTCCACGGCAGGATGAGGATGTAATCGGGCCGGTACTTGTCGATTGCCGATACATCGTAGATCGGGATGTGCATGCCCGGCGTGAAACGGCCATGCTTGTACGGGTTGCGATCCACCGTGAAATCCAGGAAATCCGTGCCGATGCCGCAATAGTTCAACAGCGTATTGCCCTTGCCGGGCGCGCCATAGCCGCAGATGCGCTTGCCCGCATTCTTGGCGGCGATCAGGAAGGACAGGAGATCGCGCTTGGTACGCCGGGTCTTTTCGGCGAACTGCTCATAGGTCGAAATCTCGTTGAGGCCGAAACTCTCTTCGCGCTTCAGGAGTGCGGCGACACGCGGCCCCGCCTTCCGCTTGCTGCTGTTATGCGCAAGATACACCCGCAGCGACCCGCCATGGGTCGGCAGTTCCTCCACGTCGATGACCTTGAGGTGATGGCGATGCGCCATGAAGCGGATTGTCAGCAGCGAGAAATACGAGAAATGCTCGTGATAGATGGTGTCGAACTGGTTCTGCTCGATCAGGTTGGCGAGATGCGGAAACTCCAGCGTAATGACGCCCTCCGGCTTCAACAGCAGTTGCAGGCCACGAACAAAGTCATTGAGATCAGGCACTTGCGCCAGAACATTGTTACCGATCAGGAGGTCGGCCTTGCGTCCTGCGCCGACCAGTTCGGCGGCAAGCGTCGAACCGAAGAAATCCACGCGCGTCGGCACGCCCTTGGCGATTGCCGTTTCGGCCACATTGGCCGCCGGTTCGATGCCAAGGATCGGGATGCCCTTCGGAAGAAAATGCTGCAGCAGATAGCCGTCATTGCTGGCGATCTCGACCACGAAGCTGTTTTCATTCAACCCCAGCCGCTCGGTGATCTCGTCGCAATAGGTCTTCGCATGGCTGACCCAGCTGGTGGCGAAGGATGAGAAATAGGCATATTCGGTGAATATCTCGGCAGGCGAGAAATACTCCTTCAGCTGCACCAGATAGCAATGGTCGCAGACGAGCGCATAGAGCGGGTAGTAGGGCTCCATACGGTCGAGGCGATCCGCGGTAATGAAGCTTTCGCAAGGCGGCGACATACCGAGGTCGACAAAGCTGTGCTTAAGTAGTTTACCGCACAGCCGACAGCCGGTCTGCTCTTGCGCCATGCTCGTGCTCCGCGAAATATCCGGCGTCTGGATGGTCATACGTCATTCCTCGCCTTTTAAACCTATATGGCCGGGTCTTCTGTAGGGTTGAATTCCGATCCGCGTCGGATAGCCAAAACTACTAAGCGGTCTAAAAATTGCCGAGACTGTCATCAGGGGCGAGCCGTACATACGATCGGGCGCAACATTCACCGGATGGACTATGAAGCGTAGATACCCGATCTTCACCCAATGGCGATGGGGGCGTAGGCGCGTACCTCTTTCGGACAGGGCCGGCTCATCCGCAAGCCTGCCGGATGCGTCGAAGAAGGTCCTATCGCCCGAAAAACCCGCTGGCAGAATGACGCTTGCACAAATCGGGGCACGACATGCGTTTCACTTCGCTCAATATTGACGGCGCCTGGTCCATCGAGCCTGAAAGGCTTGAGGACGAGCGCGGCTGGTTTGCACGCGTCTTTTGCGAAGGCGCCTTCGCCGAGCGACAGATGGAAACGCATTTTCCGCAGCACAGCCTCTCCTTTTCCCGCGAGGAAGGAACGTTGCGCGGCCTTCATTACCAGAGCGAGCCGCACTCGGAGACGAAACTCGTCACCTGCCTGCAAGGCGTGATCTGGGACGTTCTTGTCGATCTGCGCCCGCATTCGCCAACCTATCGGCGCTGGACCGGCGTGGAGCTTTCAGCGGAAAACGGCGTGCAGCTCTATATTCCGGAAGGCTGCGCGCACGGTTTCCAGACCCTGACGCCTGATGTGCTCGTGCGATACATGATCTCGAAGCCCTATGCGCCTGATTATGCAACAGGTTTGCGCTATGATGATCCTTCATTGGGCATTCCCTGGCCGAACAGGCCAAGCGTCATTTCCGACAAGGATCTGGCGTGGCCGCTGCTTTAGGTCGCCGCCAGCAAACCCGCATCGCGGAGCCGGTCAGCCGCATCGGCAAGGGTTGCGAAGGGCAATTTCGCCCGCTCTGCCATATCGAGGATGGAATGCTCGCCATCCGCCAGATTGAGCACCCATAACAGCGCCATTGCGTTATGTGCCGAGCGGCTGTCGCCGCCCATGTTTCCATAAAGCCCGCGCCTTCCAAGCTGCGGTTCTCCCTTTGGGGAAATGTTCACTGGACGCCAGTTTCGTTCAGCGATTTCAATAGCCTGCATGACCATATTGAAAGATTGATCGAGATATCCGGGTTTGATGAAATCGAGATTGTCGGCCGATGTGTGATATTCGGGAAAAGTGCCATAAAGGCTGCGCTGGAACATGCCGACCGGCAGATTGAATCCCGGCGAACAGAACTGGCGCTCGTCATAGCCATAGGGCCAGAAATCATGAAGCACCGCATCGGCGCGTCCGGCAAGCACGTGGCCCATGATCCGATCGATCTCGGCATCGCCGCGACGGCTGCGCTTGTAGTTCGGCCCGCCCGCATCGCCGACGCAGGACAGGACCAGCCCATGCCGCACCAATCCCAGATGCGCCTCGTTCTGTTGAAGCCATGCAAGCGCGCCGAACGTCGCCGGACCGAAAAGCAGGCGATAGGTCAGGCGCGTGCGCCTTGATTGCAGCACTTCGCCGAGACGGGCCAGCAGCGCCAGCCCGGAACAATTGTCATTGGCGAGCGACGGGTGGCAGAGATGGGCCGACAGGATGAAGGTCTCGTCGGTTTCTCCCCGGTGAATGAACTCGCCGAAGGTCAGAAAGCCGTCGCGCCGCTCCGCGTCGATCACAACGTCATAATCGCCATCCTGCATCGCCAGAAATTCACTATGCGCCATGCAGAAACCCCATCCCTCCGCATGATAACAGGTGCGGTAGGGAATGAGGTCCGGCTGGTCGGGCAGCGTATGGATATGCGCCTTCAGCGCACTGAGTGGCATTCGCGCCCGCACGCTCACGCTGAAATTCACCACATGCAGATTGTGCCGGGCGAAATCGACGATGCGATTGCCGCTCGTATCCGCGATATAGGCCTCACGAATGATCCATTCCTGCGGCGCTTTCCAGTCGTAAAGCGGCGTGCCGCTCGGCACCTGATGGACCGTCAGCGGCAGATTTTCGCCGATGATGGCGAGCGTCTCGCGCACGCCGTCGCCCGCCAGACTGCGGCAAAGCGGATAAAGGCGGGCAGCAAGTTCGTATATGGCCGTTCCGTCCGTTGGCGGTGGAACGGCCCATTCGGTGCTTCTGCCCGCCCCCGTATCCATCATGCCGTGGCCCGCAGAGGTTGCGACTGTTCTTCGACACGCCGCAGATCGGCATCCAGCACGCCTTCGGCTATCAGCTTGCGGATATGGGCGATGCGCTGGAACCGTGGCCCCTCGAACTCCTCAAGCGTCAGGGTCGAGCGGCTATAGGCTGCAAGCAGTTCACGCGTGCCGGCAACGGCATCCCATTCCGGCTTGGCTTCCGGCAGCACCCGCGCCAGCTTTTCAAAACTGACGCGATAGGATCGCGTATCCGGCCCCGCATCATCCGCATATTCGATGCGGCAATCAGGAACATTCTCGGCAACGATCCCCGCAATATCGCGGATGCGGTAATTGTGCTCGGTCGAGCCGACATTGAAAGCCTCATTCCAGACTTTCTCGCGCGGGGCTTCCATCGCCGCCATGAAGGCGCGGGAAATATCGCGAATATGGACGATGGGACGCCAGGGCGTGCCGTCAGACTTGAGATAGATCAGTCCCTTCGTCACCGCCCATGCCACCAGATTGTTGAGCACGATATCGAAGCGCAGGAAGGGCGAAACGCCGTAGGCGGTCGCGGGCCGCAGATAGACCGGGCAGAAGCTTGCATCGGCCAGTTCCCGGATTTCCTGTTCCGCCCGCACCTTGGACCGGCCATAGGCCGTTACCGGCTTCAGGTCGCCGGTTTCATCGATCAGATCGGCATCGCTGATGCCGTAATTGCTGCAGGATGAGGCAAACAGAAAACGCCCCACACCGGCGCGCTTGGCAGCCTTGGCCATGGCGACGCTCGCCCGGTGATTGATGTCGTAGGTCAGTTCCTCATTGAGATTGCCGAGCGGATCGTTGGAAAGTGCTGCGAGGTGAATGACCGCATCGAACCCCTCGAGATCGCGCGGCGACACATCGCGCACGTCCTTGCGAAGGGTCGGCACATTCATCACCGCGCCGCCTTCTTCAAAATGGCAATGTTCGTAAAGGCCAATGTCGTAGCCGGACACTTCATGCCCCGCATTTATCAGGACCGGCACCATGACCGACCCGATATAGCCCTGATTGCCCGTAACCAGTACCTTCATGTCCGACTCCTCAAGCTTTGATAAATGCATGTTAGCGATGGAGGGCGGGAGCGACGACTTGACCGAAGGCATGTCCGGTTAGGACAAGCGTTTATGAAAGGAGGAAAAGGGCGTATCGCCTACTCCTTTCGGATGCAGCGCAGGCGCTCGGCGCTGCCGATCAGCAAAAGCCAGTCGGTTCCCCCGCCCCCATTTTTTGCCTGCGCGGGCATATAGGTCGCAACCGTTCCCTCGATCTTCGGCGGGCCCGCATCCGCGAACATGCCGGAAACCGGATCGAACCAGATTGCCTTCCCGCCTTGCCCGACCGCTTGCCCGATCGCCTGCTTTGCCACCGCAAAGCCGTCGGCGTCGCCATAGATAACCGACAGCGTGCCATCAGGCAGGGACGAGGCGTAGCTTTCCGGCTTCAATGCGATGCGCTTTTCACGATCCGGTTGCAAATGCGGCCATGGCAGCCTGTCGAACAGTTTCTTCATTACGGTCATCGATCGCGCGCCAGCGCTGCCGAGCGCTTCCTGCCAGCTGCGGTCAGCGTTGAAGATACCGGGTCCGGTGAAATGCCAGATCGGGTTATTGCCGAAGAACTGTCCGGCGGCACCGGCCAGCAGCGCGCCATAGGCATTGCGGCGGATCATGCGCGCCGTGGTTTCGCGCTCGAACTCATAAGCGCCTTCCAGCAGGATGACCGGCATCCTGCCCGTTTGCCGCCGGGCAGAAATCGCCGCATGAACATCGTCATAGGTATAAACCGTATCGAGGCTCAGCCATGGCTGGTCGGCCCAGAGTTCCGCCGTATTGGTGTTGCGGCCGGAATGTACCGTCTGGAGCGCATTGGGGGAAACCAGCGCTATACCCTCGGCCAGATCAGAGACAAGCTGGCGATCCGGCGCATTGAAATCACCGCCCAAAACCCAGACGATATTGTGGAATCCGGCAAATCGCCGGGCAATCGCTTCGCCATAGCCCCGCATTTTCGCCGGTCCCGCAGCCTGAACCTTGGAAAACCAGCCCTGACTGTTGCCGTTGACGCCCAGATAGGCGGGCGCCAGAAAGACAGCCATTCCCAGTTGCTCCGCCCGCCCGATCACCCAGGCGGCATGGTCGAAATATCTCGGATTGAGCTCACCGAACGCATCGCCCTCGAAGGGCTTCTCTCCATAGGCATTGCCAGGCGGATGGCTGGAAAACCGGTGTTCGAGAAGATTGACCAGAATGGCGTTGAAGCCGCGCTTCCTGCGATCCTGAAGATAGATTTCGACGTCTTCCCGTTTCAATTCGGCAATCAGCGACCATGCCGTATCGCCCTGCAACAGGAAGGGCTTGCCCGTCGCATCCTCGAAAATGCGTCCGTCCTCAACGACCCTGATCGGAAACTGGCCAGCCGCATGGGACGACCCTGCCGCCATCGACAGCAGGATCGTGGCGATCAGAACCGCCGCGAGGCGCTTCATCGCATCGCGGGCGGATAGGTCGGCGCTTCGTTGAAGCGGCGATAGACCACCTGCGAGGGACGCCCGGTCAGATAGGAACCCACCCCGTCATTGAGCGCGCGGACATAGATGCCGAGCGCCCCGTCGATTGCATCCACCGTCCGCGCAATGTCGGTGTCGCTGTGGGTGTAGCTGACGACCAGCGACGGCATCAGCACGCCACGCCGGATCGTCTCCTGAAGGAACAGCGTGCGGAAAGCCTGCGACGGCTGCCCCGCTTCATCGAGCGTACCATAGGCAAGGCAGCAAGGCCGCCCGAACAGGCGAACATGGTTCTGAAGTCCGTGGGCGGCAATAGCCGCATTCACGCCCGCCGCCAGTTTGGAACCCTGCTCATAGAGCCTTTCAATCACCGGTTCGTCGCGATAGATCGTCATCGTGGCAATCGCCGCCGCCATTGCATGGGTTTCCGCGCCATGGGTGGTGGAAAGCAGGAATACACGGGGGTGTTCCGTCTGGATCAGACCGCCAAGCTGCATATATTCCGCCTTGCCCGCGAGCGCCGAAATGGCAAACCCGTTGCCCAGCGCCTTGCCGAAACAGGAAAGATCGGGTTCGACATCGTAAAGCTTCTGCGCCCCGCGCAGATGCCAGCGAAAGCCGGTAATCATCTCGTCCAGAATGAACAGGGCCCCGTTTTCATGGGCGATGCGCCGTGCTTCACGCAGGAAATTGTCCTGCGGCTCATCGGCCTTGGCGGGCTCCAGGATAATGGCTGCGATCCGCCCCGGATAATCGTCGAACACGGCCTGCACGCTTGCGATGTCGTTGTAACGGAACGTCGCCGTCAGGGCCGAGACCGATGCGGGAATGCCCGCATTCATTTTCGTGGTTCCGATAAACCAGTCATCGGTCGACAAGAATGGATGATCGGCGCAGCAGGCAACCATGTCGCGCCCGGTATAGGCGCGCGCCAGCCGCACCGCGCCTGAAGTCGCATCGGACCCGTCCTTGCAGAATTTCACCATGTCCGCGCTGTCGATCAGCTCGAGAAAGCTTTCCGCGCATTCGACCTCGATAGCGCTCGGGCGTGTGAAGTTGCAACCATCCTGCAAGGCATCGCGCACCGCGCGCACGACTGGCGGATAGGCATGACCGAGCCCCACGGCGCGATTGCCCATGCCGTATTCGATATACTCATGGCCATCGACATCGAAGACATGCGAGCCGGAACCGCGCTGGATGAAGCCGGGCGCCAGAACCGGATACTGGTCGTCGCCCTTGGCATAGGTATGACAGCCGCCGGGAATAAGCGCATGCGCCTTGCTGGCGAGCAATTGCGAATTGCGGAACTGCGGTGTGAAAAGGTTCATGCCCCTTCTCCTTTCTATTCACAGGTCATGCTGCCGACCATCCCGCATGCAGGCGCTCGCGCATCTGGCGCAGCCAGTTCTTCACGGGCTTCGGCAGGCGGCTGCGCAGGCTGGAATGAAGCGCGTTCGGCATCGCCCATTGCGAAAGCGCCAGCGGCGGGGCGATGGCAGGGCGTTCCGCCGCCAGATGTTCGAGGAGGCCCGCATAGGCGCGCCCGACAACATCATTGTCGAACACCGTTTCCACCTTCTGCCGGGCGGCGGTGGCCATGCCCGCAAGCAGTTTCCGGTCACTGGCAAGCCGTTCGATATGGCGTGCCGCCTGGCGAAAATCGCCGACGCGGAACAAGAGCCCGTCCTCGCCATCGGTGACGATGGTATCGGTCACGCCTGCGATCCTCGATACAACAGCGGGGCAACCCTGGCTCATCGCTTCTATGAGCGTCAGGCCGAACCCCTCGAAGCGCGAGGGCATGACGAGCACGTCATGCTGGCTCACCTGCCACGGTACATCGGAAGGCGCAACCCAGCCGGTAAAGCTGACGTGATCGCCAAACGGCGCCAGACGGCGGCGCAGTTCCGCCAGGTCGGGGCCATCACCGGCGACTGTCAGGTGATAGGGGCAGTCGAGTTCGCGCAATATGTTCGGCAGCCAGAAAATGCCCTTGGAGTTGTCCTCGATGCGCCCGAGATAAAGCAGGCGCAGCGGCCCGCTTTCGTCCTGCTTCGTCACATTGCGCGCCAGATGAATATCCCGGTTCAAACCGTGCGGGATGACCAGTGTGCGGGCGGCATCGAAACCGTGCTGGCGGACGAGGTCGTCGCGGCAGCGCTTTGAAACGCCGACCGTCGCATGGACATGATCGCGGATCGCCCTTGCCGCCGCATAGGTGCCGGGCGTGATGTTGTGCACGATCATGACGCGCAGGATATCGGCGGGCAGATAGCGCACCAGATTGGTTTCAAAACGGTTCGCGAGAACATTGACGAAAACGGCGTCGAAGCGATTATCGCGCAGAAAGCCGATCATGTGCCGGGCGCGGGTTTCTTCGTCCAGCAGCCCCATGCGGTCGATCGCATCGCCCTTGCGCAGCGCATCCTCAAGCCCCTGCCCGCTTGGCACGTTGACCGTATCGCCAGCAGCGCCCGCCGCAAGCCAGCGAAGCTCGATCCCGGACTGGCCGAGCGACGAACGCAGCCGCGTGAAGACCGAATAGGTCCCGCCGATGTGAGGACGGACAAAGTAAGCACATTTCATGGCCAGAACCTTGTTGCCCACCTTGCAAGGGAGACAAGACTTCGAGGGAACAACTCCCTCGAAGCCTTACTCCGGTATATCGGGGGCAATGGATATACCGCGGGCCAGTGTATCGAAATCACAACGCTGCGCATTTCGGCTATGAGGGGTACATGCCCTCCTACAATAGAGGATGGTGTTCACCCTTCTGCCAGTTTTCCCGACAGCGCGTCCGGCATTAGCTTCTAGCTGTAGCGGGAGACACGCGTATGAGAATTGGACTTTTCGGGCAGTTTGGTTCCGGCAATACCGGCAATGACGGTTCGCTGGAGGCCATGTTGCAGCTTTTGAAACGCAATTGCCCCGGCGCACAACTTGTCTGTATCTGTTCCAGACCCGACATCGTTGCGCAGAAGTTCGATCTTACGGCCCGTCCGGTCTCCCAGCCCTACCCGTCCAACTGGCTGCTGCGCGCCGTAAACAAGGCCATGCTGCATGTTCCGCGCAGAGCGGTCGGCTTCTGCTGCGCGCTGCTGCTCGCTTCCCAGCTCGACCTCATCGTCGTGCCGGGAACGGGCATTCTGGACGACTTCAACGAGAACCCGTTCGGCTGGCCTTTCGCGGTGCTGCGGTGGTCCCTTGCGGCGAGGCTTACCGGCACGCGCATGATTTTTGTGTCGATCGGCGCCGGGCCCGTCAGTCATCCATTGAGCCGGCGCTTCGTTCGCTGGGCCTCGACGCTTGCCGCTTTCCGGTCCTACCGGGATCAGGTTTCGCACGACTTCATGAAGCAGCTCGGCGTCGCTCCTTCCGGCGATTTCGTCAGCGCGGATATCGCCTTCGCGCTGCCGACGGCTCCCGATGGACGACAGGATGAAAAGGATCAATGTGTCGGCATCGGTGTGATGTCCTATCGCGGGTGGAAGAAGAACGGCAGTGACGGGGATGCCGTTTACGCCGATTACCTCGCCAAAATGACCACACTTGCAAGAAGACTTCTTGGTAACGGACGGCAGGTCCGGCTGCTGATCGGCGACAAGGGCGATATGGAGGCGGCGCACGATATACTGGAGCAGCTTGGCCCGGCGGAAGCGGGCAAGGTGATATTTGAACCCTCCGCATCCCTGCACGACCTCATGCAGCAGATCGCAAGGACCGACATCGTGGTCGCCAGCCGCTACCACAATATCGTCTCGGCCCTTGCCATGGGGCGTCCGGCAATTTCACTCGCTTATGCGAGCAAGAACGATGCCTTGCTGCACGATACCGGGCTTTCGGCATTCTGCCACCGGATCGATAGTTTCGACCCCGAAACCATCCTCTCCCAGATCGATTTTGCCTTTGCGGAGCGAACGGCCCTGACCAGACAAGTCGAGGCGGGCGTGGAGCGCTATCGAAGCCGGCTGGCCGGGCAGGAAGAAATCCTTCGCGCCCTTTTTCTCGATCCGGCACCGCAGAAGGCTGATTGCGCGGCCCAATCATGCACCCCGTCCGTTTCGCCAGGCGGATCGTTTCAACAGGTAGTCGAACGGGGGCATGACTGCCAGTAAGGGCTCCCGCTTCAGCGCAAACGCCATCAGCGAACCCGCCACTTTCGGCTGCCGCGCCAGACTGGAGATCGCAGACCAGTAGGCGCGCTTGGTCAGGCAATCCCGCACCATCGCGAACAACCGGTCCCGTTGCGGCAGGCTGGCGCCTTCGTGCTCGAAAAACGACCGGAAACCGGCCTCGAATTCCCGATTCCAGTTCAGGATGCCATTCACCGCCGCCGACTGGTTCTGCGGGTGCGAACGCGCGAATGCCTGTATCCGGTTCGTCGATGCAACGCATCCACGCATGGCGATGCGCAGCCACATTTCCAGATCGTCCGTATGGGAAAGCGACGTGCGGTAATATCCAGCCTGTTTCTGGATCGCGGTCCGTACCACCGCCGTCGGACCGATCACCGGGTTAACCGCATACCGGCATGCAAATTCTATGAATTCTTCCCCGGACCGTATTCGCCATTCATCCGGCACGGTGTCTGCAACGGCCAGAGGTGGCTCGCCGTCATCGCCCTTCATCCTTCCGGTCGCACCGTGCGCCAGATGAACATCCGCCTGTTGCGAAAGCAAACCTGCCGCCCTTTCCAGCGCGCCGCCTGCCAGCAGGTCATCCGAACACAGGATCAGGAAATAGTCCGATGCGGCCCAGTCTATGCCTTCGTTGAACGAAGCATGCGGCCCCAGATTCTTCCGGCGCAGCAGCAACTCCACACGGCTGTCCCCGGCAGCAAGGCCCTTCGCCACCTCCACGCTGTTGTCGGTCGAGGCATTGTCGATAATGAGCAGGCGGACATTGACGCCTGTCTGCCCCAGAACGCTGTTGGCGCAGAGGGAAAGATAGCGGCCATAGTTGAAATTGGGGATGACAACGTCGATCGTCGGCAGTCTGTTTTCGCCCATGACCCGTCGCCCTATTCCGCAAGCCTGGAAGCTGGCGGATGCACGCTTCGCGTCCGGATCTTACCGGCAAGCCAGCCCAGTATCGGTTCAACCTCGATGATGAAGGGATGCCGCACCACGAACAGCGCGCCAAGCCAGCTGAATGCCGCGATGAGGCCCATCACAACGCCGCGGGACCAGTGAATTTCGAGCGAAAAGCCGTTCGCCGCCACCATGGCAAGCGGTATGGCGAGCGTGATCAGCGTGACGAGCCCGCTTCTCAGCAAGGCCCGGCCAAGCACCGCATAGGAAAAGGCCACATGCCTGCGCACGAACACGATGGCTATGACCATCTGGATCGGCAGGCTGATGAACTGGCCGAGCGCAACGGCAAGCAGCCCGTAGAAAGCGGCGGCGCTGATGACGGTGACTGCCACCAGCCGCGAAATCAGGTTGGACAGGAACGCCTCGCGGTTCTGGCCCAATGCCATCAGCAGCGGATAGGTCAGGATGGAGGGAAACCAGAAAAGGCAGGCCAGACTGAGGATCGCGACGATGGGTGCCGCTTCGGACCAGCCGGGACCGAGAACGATATGCACCGCCGGATAGGCAAGGAGCGCAAGCAAAGCCTGCGCAGGCCAGTAGACGACAGTGATATAGGACAAGGCCCGTACATAGGATTGGCTGATATCGGCTCCTTCACGGACCTGTGCCGAAAGCATCGGAAACGCAACCGTGAAAACGGCGGAAAGGATGATGCGGTCCGGCAGGCCGCTCAGCGTGTCGGCACGATTGTAGATTCCGACCGCCGATATCGGCATGAAGCGCCCGAGCAGGAGCTGCGGAAGCGTCATGCAGATCTTGTTCAGCCCGGCATTGCCGCCAAGAAAGATTCCGAACCGCCAGGCCGTATCGAAACTGGCCAGCGATGGGCGCAGCAAGGTGCCCAAAGGATGGATCGCAACCGCCAGCCCCGTCGTCATCAGCGCGCTTGCCAGCAGGCCGAAGGCAAAACACATATGCCCGAACCCGCAAAAGGCCATGGCAATGGTTACAAGTGCCCCGAGCCCGGAGCCTGCGGTCCGAATGCGCGCCAGTCTTCCAAAGGCCATTTCGCGCCTCAACAGCGCGACGATTGGCAAGGACAGGCTTTCGACCAGCGCAGCCACTATCGTGATGCTGAGAAAAAGCTTCAGTTGCGGATCATTATAGGATTCGGCGAAGTAGCCCAGCGAGAGATAGAGGGCGGCGGACAGCAGGACCGTCACGCTCATCAGGAACGTAAGCGAAGTCTGGATGTCCTGATCGCGCACCTTGTCGATCTTGATCAGGAACTCCGGACTGGCGAATTCACGCAGTGAAAACACGATTGCCGTAAGGCTGAGGCCAATCACACCCATTCCGGTTTCCGCAGGCCCCAGAAAGCGCGATACCGCAGCAACCGTCACGAAGTTGAAGAGCAGCCCCGCATACTGCTCCAGCGCCGCCATGAGAAAGCCTCTGCGACCGCCATTCATGATGCGCTCCAACAAGTGGTGTTCCCCGGCGCGGCCGGCGGTTTTCGTGTCACCTTTTCGTCCCCCATCCATTTCAATCCGGCAGCAGCGCCCGCAGGCGCAATCTTCCCGGTTCCGCCCAGAATAGTCTTTTGCGACAGGCACGAAATGTCGCCCTTGGTGTTAGCACCCGACCTGAAAGGAGTATGCGGCACGCTCTAAAGCCAAGTCGTGGACCCGGGTCGCAGTGCGTAAAAATTTGCCGAGTTCTATCTTTTGCACGCGCCCTTTTGCACACGCCTTGGAGGAGACATGGCGAGTCTTTTCTGGATCACGCTTCTGGCCTTTGTCCTTTCCGTGGCCTTTTGCCTCGGCTTTCGCGGGCTGGCACGCGAATGGTATCTCATCGACGTCCCGGACGCCCGCAAGACGCATGACGGAAATGTCCCGCTTTGTGGAGGAATCGCCATTTTTCTGTCGTTTTCCGTTGCCGCGCTGCTGGCGCTCGGCGTTTCCGGTCAAGCCAATGCCGTGACCCTGCTGCCGGGGCTGGTGCTGATCCTCGTTACCGGCGTTCTCGATGACCGCTTCAATCTGCCCGTAGCGCCACGCCTTGCGATTCAGCTGCTGGCAGCCTTCCTGATGCTGGGCATGGCCAGGGTCTGGCAGATCTATCTGGGCCTTGCCTCCGACGGGATCGCAACGCCCGCAGCGCCCCCCGCGGACATGCTGATCCAGCTTCTTACCGGACCGCTTTTCCTCTTCATCGCGCTTGCTTTCATTGTCGGCCTCGTCAACGCGGTCAATATGAGCGATGGCGTCGACGGACTGGCGGGATCGGCGAGCGCCGCCGCCTTCTTCTGGCTGGCCGTCATCGGCTTCGGCGTAGGCGAGCATCGCCTCGGCCTGCAGGCTCTCGCCATTGCCGCCGCCTGTCTCGGCTTTCTGGTCTTCAACATGCGGCACCGCTGGCGCGCGAAGGCAAGCCTTTTCCTCGGCGATGGCGGCAGCACCTTTCTGGGCGCAGCCCTTGCCGGATTTATCCTCATCCTCGCAAGCCGAACAGCCGCCGTCCCCTTTCCCGTCCTGATCTGGATCGTCATCGTGCCGGTCATCGATACGCTGAGCCTGATCGTGCGCCGCATGTCGGCGCGCCGAAGCCCCTTCTCGCCAGACCGGCAGCATCTGCATCATCTGCTGATGGATGCAGGGCTTTCCTGCGGGCAAACAGCCGTCGCCATCATGGGGCTCAACCTCATCGCCGGTGCCGTCGCCTATGTCGCCGTCCGGTTCGACATGCCCGTCTGGCCGATGCTTCTGGCGCTGGCGATCCCCGCTGCGACGCACACGCTTTTCGTACTGCACATGACCAGAGGTCCGCGTCAGGCCGTCGCCGCCTCAATGGCCGAGGCCAATCCGGCCACCAAACCCAAAATCACTTATCCCGGGGCAACTTCATGAATGTTTCCGTACTCATCATGACGCTGAACGAAGAGGCCAACCTGCCAGCCTGCCTGGCATCTCTGGACTGGTGCGACGATATCGTCGTGCTCGATTCCTTCAGCAGCGACCGCACGGTCGAAATCGCCAGGGCAGCAGGCGCCCGCGTCTTCCAGCGCGCCTACGACACCGAGGACCGCCAGCGCATGTATGGCCTGACGGAAATCAAATTCAAGCATGACTGGGTTTACACGCCTGACGCGGACGAGATCACCCCGCCGGACCTGCGTGACGAAATGCTGGCAATCGCCGCCGACGCCGACCGGCCGGAGGTGTTCTTCAAGGCGCGTTACAAGAACATGTTCATGGGGCGCTGGATTCGTCATGCCAGCCTCTACCCCACCTGGATCACACGGCTGGTGAGGCCGGACCGCGTGCGGTTCGAACGCTCGGTGCATTCGCGCGCCAGCGGCGGGCCGGAAGGTGCCTTGCAGGCCCATTTTATCCATTACAGCTTCAACAAGGGCCTCGAAGCCTGGTACGACAAGCATAACCGCTATTCTTCCGCCGAGGCTGATCTGTCCGCCTCGCGTCAGCTCGAACGCAAGATCGACTGGGGCGGCATGCTTTCGGCAGCGCCGGAACGGCGGCGGCGGGCGCTGAAATCGCTTTCCTATCATATGCCGTTCAGGCCGGGCCTGCGCTTCCTCTACATGTACCTGCTGCGCGGCGGCTTTCTGGACGGCAAGCCCGGCTATCTCTATTGCCGCCTGCTTTCGGCCTACGAGTTCATGATCGTGGTCAAAATGGAAGAGCAACGCCAGCGCCGGTTGGCCACCCTCCCGGAAGCAACTCCGGCGAGGCAACCGCTGGAAACCGAAGCACCAGAACGGCGTATGGTATGATGCTTCTCGTCGTTCTGCCCTGCGCCATCCTGTTCGGGATTGCCGCGATGTTCTTCTCGCAACCGGTCCTGACCTTGCAGGACGATGGCGGAAGGGCAGATGTCATCGTAGTGCCGGGAGGAGACGGCCCGCCCCGCGCGGCGCAGGCCGCCCGCCTGTGGAAGGAAGGCCGCTCGCCGGTGATCCTCGTTACCGGCGATGGCGACTGCCTCTATAACAAGCGGATCATGGTGCGCAACGGCGTGAACCCGTCGGCGATCTTCGTCGAATGCCAGTCGGGCAGCACCTGGCAGAATGCGCAATTTTCCGCCCCCGTCCTGCGCGAAATCCGGGCCAGAAGCGCACTGGTCGTAACCAACTGGTATCACTCGCGCCGGGCCATAGCGAGCTTTCGCGCCGCCTGCCCGCAGATGCGCTTCATCTCGTCACCCATCGGCGGCGATGACGGACGCCCCGGCTTTCCGGCAACGCCCGCAGACATGGAACTCGTCGTCAAGGAATATGTGAAGCTCGGCTGGTATCTGGTTTCGGGCCGCATTTTCCCGCACGATCTTTCCGCGGGCGAACCCGCGCCCGACCTTTCAGACACATGCGCTGCGGCGGGGGTCACGCAATGAACCTGTCGCTCACCTGGATCTTTGTCGGCTTCGTCCTCTACCTTCTGGCTGGCGGCCTCTTCTCCCGGCCGGAACGCATGTATCAGTTTCCCTTCCTTGCCGGGGTGATGACGTTCGGTTTCCTGCTGCCGCAGCTCCCGGCCCTCGTCTATGACCAGTTCCTGCCTTCCGGCGCTTATGCCAAGACGATGATCATGGGCATCCTGTCATTCGCAATGCTTGTGATCGGGTGGCGGATGACGAAAAAGCCGATCCGGTTTCTCCGCATGAGTTTCAGCGAGCGGCGGCTGATCTGGGCCGCAGCCGGGCTGTCGGCTTTCGGCGCCGTCTTCTATTTTCTCCTGAGCCGCCTTCCCGGAGATGTCTCCATCGGCATGCAGATGACCGGAATGCCGGTTGTCTATCTCTTCTTCGCGCAGCTCATGCCCTATGGTCTTGCCATCGCCGTCTTGTGCTTTGCGCGGCGTCCCTCATGGTCGGCGCTGGCGATCATCCTGTTCGATCTGGTTTTCTATCTGGACCGGATTCTGGTGACGGGAAAACGGGCAGAGACAATTCAGCTCGTCCTCATGTTCCTTCTCGCCTTCTGGTTCTACCGGCGGATCGTCGTGCCTCGAACCGTCATGGCGATCGGCATCCTCGCCGGTACTTTCCTGATGACCAGCATGGGCGATTATCGTCAGGTCACCCGCACGGATGCGAGTTTCGTTCTCGATGAGATTCTGGAAATCGACTATGCCGCCAATTTCCGCAGCACCCTTGAGCGCGGTGGCCCCGAAATGCGCAATGCCGTACAGCGCATCGATGAAATCGACCGGCGGCTGGAATTCGACTACGGCAAATATCACTGGAACCGGATCATCTTCACATTCGTTCCGGCGCAGCTCGTCGGCGGCGACGTCAAGGAAGCGCTCTATCTCAACGTCCCCGAACCCAGCCGCGATTACAATCCGCTGACCGGCACCACCGAGACCGGGCTGGTCGACGCATTTTCGTCGTTCTGGTATTTCGGCGCGCTGAAATTCCTGGTGCTCGCCTGGGCGATGCGCAGGCTCTGGGAAACCGCGATGGCGGGCGAGATGCTGGGCCAGCTCGTTTACATGCTTTCCATCGTCCCGGCCATGCATTCCATTTCCCACCACACGGATTGGGTCGTGCCGGTCTGGATTCACATGTCATTGTTCCTCATTCCCGTTCTTTCGTTCTGCGTGATCCGCAATCGATCGATTCACCTGCCGCTTCCGGCATCGCATGGCGGCAAGCTTCAGGAAGGATGGTCATCATGACCGTAACGTCGAACCATAATGCACTCGGAGAAGGCATCAGGGGCAGAATGAATGCCTCGCGTCCGCTTGAGGGCGGGGCGACCTTCACGCTCGGGCATCGCGTCCAGCGCCTGTGCTGGCAGGCAAGCTGGCTGCTGCTCGCCGCATGGACACCGTCCTTCCTGTGGCGCTGGCGCGGCGCGGTGCTGCGCGCCTTCGGCGCGAGGCTGCACAAGACGGCCATCGTGCGCGGCAGCGCCCGCATCTGGTGGCCGGGCAACCTGACCATGGGCGCGCATTCATCGCTTGGTCCCGGCGCGCTATGCTACAACGTGGCCCATGTGACGCTTGCGCCTTTCGCCATTGTCTCGCAGCGCGCGCATCTGTGCACGGCCGGACACAATATCGATCAGGCCGACTTTCCGTTGACGGCGGCGCCCATTCATGTCGGCGCCTATGGCTGGGTTGCGGCAGAAGCCTTCGTCGGACCGGGGGTGAATATCGGTGAAGGGGCGGTTCTGGGCGCACGCGGGGTCAGTTTCCGCGACATGGAACCGTGGATGGTCTATGCGGGCAATCCGGCCAAGCCGGTGCGGCCACGGCGAAAGCCCTGACCCTCAGCTTGCAGTAACGGACCGGAGCGCCTTGCGGCTCGCAACCGCGTCCAGCTTTTGGGATTGAAAATCCTGATAGGCCGCAATCGTCTGGACCGCGATGCGCGGCCAGGTGTAATTGTCGCGCACCAGTTTTGCACCGGCGACACCCATCCGCGCCGCGCGATCCGGGTCTTCCAGAATCCGCTCAAGCGCCGCAGCGACCGCCATCGGATCGAGCGGGGAAACAATACCGGCGCCCGCCTCGCCCACCTCTGGAAAATGGCAGGCATCGGTAATCGCCACCGGCACGCCGCAGGCAAGCGCTTCGGTAATGGCGACGCTGAACCCCTCCTGACGGCTGGGCAGGCAGAAACAGGCCGCTCGTTTGAGGGCGGCGATCTTGGCCGGGCCGTAAAGCCCGCCGGTCATGTGCACGCGCTCTTGCAGCCCGTATTGACGGATACGCTCGCGAAATTCGTCTTCCGCCCCGCCATCAGGACCAGCCACCACCAGATCGACATCGGGAAACAGGGGTGCAACCCGGCGAAAGGCATCGGCAAGAATGTCGAGACCCTTCTTGTAGTGAAGCCGCGACAGAAACAGCACATAGGGCCGTCCGGGCAAGCCGCCCACATCGGCCTCTCCCCCCTCCACCTCGTTCAGAAAAATCCCGTTCGGGATAATCACCGGCGGAGCCTTCAGGCCAAGGGGCCGCATCAGCTCGATCTCATCCGCATTCAGCGCATGAATAAAGGCCGCGCCGTCGAGCATCCGGCGAAACCCCAGCCTCATCGCGAGTTTCTTCTTCCACGCGCTTTGCTGCATGCTCCACACGTCGAGCATCCCGCAGCAGCACACGCAATAGGGCACGGAAAAGCGGCGGCAGAGCATCGATGCGCGCAACAGATTGGTTTCCCACACGCCATGCAGATGCACGAAATCCGTGGCCCGCAACAGCGCTTCCATCGCCTTCGCTGCGGCGCTTCCAGACAGCGTTTCGCGCAGATCGGGCATTGGCAGCAACAGGGTGCGCACCCTGTCGAACCCGGGAATTGCAGCAGTCGCCGCGACAGCGCGCCTGCTCACCTCATCGTCGCTGTAGCTTACGATTGTCACCTCATGGCCGAGCGCCGCCTGTGCCGCTGCCAGCCGCACCACGACCGCCTGCGGCCCGCCCTTCGCAGGATCGTAGGAGCCGATGACATGGACGATGTTCATGCCGCCCTCTCCCCAAATATCGCCGCAGCAAGCCTTTCGCCATAGCGTGACAGGGTATAATCGGCCGCACGCTCACGTGCATTTTCCCCCATCCGTTCCAGCGCTGCCGGATTGCCCGCCAGTTCCCGCAAGATTTCGGCCGTCTCCCGCACGTCGCGGATCGGCACGATGTAGCCATCGACACCGTTGCGAACCACGCTGCCGGTATTTTCGGTACAGATCACGGGCAGCCCCGCGGCCAATGCTTCATAAACGGAAATCGCCGACCCTTCGCACAAGGACGGAAGCAGGAAAACATCGGCCCATTCAAACTGCTTGCGCATTTCGCTGCGCGGGATGGGGCCGGTCAGTTCAACCGTTGCAGCCAGTTTTGCCTGCGCCTCGGGCAGGAGTTCCAGCGGCCCCACCATCCGGAACTCCGCCTGCCCCGCCAGCAGCTTTGAAACCGCGCCGACATAGGGCGAGCCCTTGCGCAACCCCACCGCGCCCACCGTCAACACGCGCAATTTGCCCGGCGCCCGCGCCTTCCGTTCGATCTGGAAGCGTGTATCGACCCCGGTCGGGACCACGACGATCTTTTCGGGCGCGCCGCCTTCTACGGCAACATGACGGGCAACGAAAGGCGACGGACACACGACCAGATCGGCGAGCTGCCATTCGGTTCGCTCACGTTCCGCGAAAGCCTCGGAATAGCCATCGTCTTCGACCGGCAATTGCCAGCCCGGATTCAGCAATTCCTCTTCCTGCCCCAGCCGATCGACAATCGCGCGCGGCGCGATTACCTGATCGACAGCGGTCCACAGCCCCGCTTTCCGCGCAGCCGACAGCACTTCCACGGCTTCGCCGCTGAACGCATAGACCCCGCCCGCGCCGTGGAAACCGCTTTCGGCGACCAGCCTGCCGAATGTTTCGCCCGCCCAGATCGCATTGGCGGTGGATTTCGGCCCGGTCTGGTTCGCCAGCCTGCGGATAGCGGAATGCAGTCCGAAAACCGGAAAGGTCGTCATCTGCTTCAGTGGGATTCCCTGCGGCTTGCGCCCGACTAGCCGCCGCACCGAGGATGGGAGCGCATTGGGCGGAACGTTGCCAAGCAGACGCGGCCATCCCTGAAAGGCGCAGATATCCGTATAGAAATGCGCCAGCCTCTGATTGTTTGCGAAAATGCGCGGGACCGCATAATGCCGGCGCGCGCCAAGCTGGCTGACAACGACCGAGCCTTCCATCACAGTTCCCTCGGCTGGAACTGGCGGTCGAGAACCGGCATGGCCTGCGGCACCACCTTTTCCTCAAGCCGCGAGATGGCAGACTGCCAGACGGCTGCGCCATATTCACGCGAATAGGCGGTTTCCATCAAATAGCGGGCATTGTTGCCCATCGACATGCGTCCGACCGGCGAATGGCGCAGATGAAGGATTGCGTCGACCAGCGCATCGACATCGCCCGGCCTCAACGCCATGCCGCACTGGAAATCGCGGACAATCGTGCCGATCTCGCCTTCCGTGTCGCCGATGAAGATCGTCGGGCGGGCGGCGGCAAGCACGCCGTAGAACTTGCTGGGAACGATGCAATGTTCCAGTTCCGGCTTCAGCGAAACCAGATGCACATTGGCCGCGCCAAGGCTTTCGGAAAGCTTTGCCACGGGCTGGAACGGCTTCATCATCACATTGGTGAGACCCCGCCGCCTGACCTCGCTTTCGACGAAACCGCGCTGCTGCCCCTCGCCGATCATCAGGAAAACGATGCTTTTCATGTGCTTGAGCCGCTCGGCTGCATCGAGCACCGTCTGAAACTCGTGCGCGCGCCCGAAATTGCCCGAATAGCCGATGACGAATTTGCGCCCGAGGCCCCAGGCGCGACGGAGCGGATTTTGCGCGGGTTCCACCGGAACGATCTCGTTTCGGTCGGCCCAGTGGTGAACCACGCTCAGGCTTTCCGCCGGAATGTCTCGCGTCGAAAGATAATGCGCCATGCGCTCGATCGGACAGATGGTCAGCGCCGACTGGCGCATCGACCAGTTGCGCAGGATGAGGGCAAGCCTGCCGGAAACCGTATTGGACCTGATGAGCCCCAGTTCCATCGCCGTTTCGGGAAAGAGGTCCATCACCCAGTTGACCAGCTTTGCCCGGCGAAGACGGACGGGCAGCGCAGCGGAAACCGACAGAAGCGGCGGATCGGTGCAGACGACGCAGACATCGTCCTTCTTGGCATTGGACGCGAACCATGCGGCAGCGGACAGATGGAAGGTCGCATAATCGACCGCACGCCCCACGAGCTTGCCGCGACCGAAGCCGGAGGTCCATATGCGGTGCACATCCACGCCGCCGATGGTCTCGCGCGCCGGGAGCACGTCCTTTCGCCGGTCGTGATAGCTGCGGCTTGCCAGCACCGTCGTTTCGATGCCTTCGCGCACCAGCGTATGGGCAAGGCTCGTCACCATCCGGCTCGTCGCCGACTGGTCCGGATAGTAGTAACGATTGGCAAGCACCACACGCATGATTTTGCTTCCTGTGCATGTTTCTCTAGAGCAGAGGATCGCAACAGCGCAGCAGAACCCGCAAGAAACACAAAGGCATGGCAGGCACCGACAGCGGGCGAACCGCCTACCTCTTTGGGTGAAACAGGCCATGCCGGGCGCGCCGCAAGCCTCATCCTAAGAGGGAGGTTACCGCCCGCGATTGCCGTTTTGGAGCCGTTCTGCCCGCGCCGGAAATCGCTAACATGGCTTCATCGAGTTTCTGATCGGAGGCAGGGTCTTGCAGGAGAAAACAGCTCTCATCGTCGGTGTGACCGGACAGGACGGCGCTTATCTAAGCGAGCTTCTGCTCAAGAAAGGCTATCGCGTGCATGGCCTGAAACGGCGGTCTTCCTCGTTCAACACGGCCCGCATCGACCATCTCTATCAGGACCCGCACGAGGAGGACATTCGCTTTCGCCTGCATTTCGGCGATCTGACGGATGCGACCAATCTGTGCCGGGTCATTCAGGAAGTGCGGCCCGACGAGATTTACAATCTCGGCGCCCAGAGCCATGTGCAGGTGAGCTTTGAAACGCCTGAATATACGGCAAATGCCGATGCGCTCGGCACGCTTCGCCTGCTTGAATCCATGCGCATTCTGGGGCTCGGCAAGACATGCCGCTTCTACCAGGCTTCCACATCGGAGCTTTTCGGCAACAGCTCTCCCACGGCCCAGAACGAACAGACGCCTTTTGCGCCGCGCAGTCCTTACGCGACCGCGAAGCTCTATGCCTACTGGACAACGGTCAATTATCGCGACGCCTATGGCTTCCATGCTTCCAACGGCATTTTGTTCAATCACGAAAGCCCGCTACGCGGCGAGACCTTCGTCACCCGCAAGATCACACGGGCCGTCGCGGCAATCGAACGCGGCCTTCAGGACAGGCTTCGCCTCGGCAATCTCGATGCCCGCCGCGACTGGGGCCATGCCCGTGATTACGTCGAGGGCATGTGGCGCATCCTGCAGGAGGATGTTCCCGACGATTATGTGCTTGCCACCGGCGAAACGCATACGGTGCGTGAATTTGTCGAACACGCCTTCAAGGCGGTCGACAAGGAGATCGAATGGCAGGGCGACGGCGTGGAGGAGATTGGCCGCGACCGCAAATCCGGCAATTGCCTGATCGAGATCGATCCGCGCTATTTCCGCCCGAACGAAGTCGATTTCCTGCTCGGCGATGCCTCCAAGGCGAAAAACCGCCTCGGCTGGCAGCATACGACCGGCTTCGACAATCTCGTCGCCGAAATGGTCGACTGGGATTTGCGCAACATCATGCGGGAGGTCGGGCGCAATGACTTCTACGGCTGAGATCGCCCCTCTCTATTCGCTCGAAGGCAAGAAGATCTTCGTTGCCGGGCATACGGGCATGGTCGGTTCGGCCATCCTTCGCCGCCTGCAAGGCACGGATTGCGACATCATCACTGCCGCGCATAACACGCTCGACCTGACCCGGCAGGGACCGACGGAAAATTTCATCAGCGGCCGCAAACCGGATGTCATCATCATCGCCGCCGCCCGCGTCGGCGGCATCCTGGCCAATTCGCAATATCCGGCGGATTTTCTTTACGACAATCTCGCCATCGGCATGAACCTCATCCGCGCCGCCCACCAGAACGGCGTCGAGCGACTCTTATGGCTCGGCTCAAGCTGCATCTATCCCCGCGACGCGGCGCAGCCGCTCACCGAGGACGCACTGCTGACCGGACCTCTGGAGCCGACAAATGAAGCCTATGCCATCGCCAAGATCGCCGGGCTGAAATATGCCGAGGCCTGCGCGCGGCAATATGGCAACCGCTTTATGACGGCGATGCCGACCAATCTCTACGGCCCGAACGACAATTTCGATCCCGAAAGCTCGCATGTGCTGCCAGCTCTGATCCGGCGGATTCATGAGGCCAAGATGCGCGGCATCGATCACGTCACGCTGTGGGGCAGCGGCAAGCCCTTGCGGGAATTTTTGCATGTGGACGACCTTGCCGATGCCTGCCTGCACATGCTGCGCTTCTATGACGGCATCGAGCCGATGAATATCGGAACGGGTGACGAGATTTCGATCAGGGACCTGGCGCTGACCGTCGCCCGCGCCGTCGGCTATGAGGGCCGCTTCGAGCATGATCTCAGCAAGCCCGACGGCACGCCGCGCAAGCTTCTCGACACGTCGCGCATGCGGGCGCTTGGCTGGAAACCGCGTATCCGTCTGGAAGACGGCCTGCGTGACGTCTATCGCGATTGGGTGCGGGAAACCGCCGATCCTGTCGCGGCCTGAAAACCGGCGCTGAAAAATTCCTAATCCTGACTGGAGAAAAAGCTCGCCCTATGAGGGCGAGCCGCCGACCCTGCCCATGTCGAGCTCGACGCGCAGGATATCGCCGGGCCTGATCTCCGTGCGCTCATCGGCAACGATATCCTGGAAACTTCCATCAACGATGCGGCTGATCGAGAAGATCAGCTTCTGGCGCAGCGTGGACGAGGCGATATTGCCGGAGGACTTGGCGATTTCGGCCATGGTCTGAAGCTGCGCATTGCTGCGGCGCTCCATCCGGGCAATGTTGAGGTCTATGTCCTGCAAGGCGGTCGCAGCCTCGCTCTTGCGGATTTCGTCCAGATTGGCGATGCGCTGCTGCATGGCAAGCTGGTTCTGCCTCGCCCGCGCGAGGAAGGAGGCAAGCTCCAGCGCGGCACGCCGGGTCGCCGACAGATCGCGCTCCATGTCGCGCAGGTTGGACCTGGCGGCCAGCCCGCGATCCACCAGCGACTTGCTGGAATCCACATTCTCCTGCAACAGCCCGATTTCCGTGTCGTGCAGCTTGATGCTCTGCTGCAAGGTCTCTATTTCGTCGCCATAGCTCGCGGCCTGCGCTTCCAGCGCCTGACGTTCAGCGGCGAGATTGTTGCGGCGGACATTGAAGACGGTCTTTTCCCCGTCCAGCATCTGCTGCGTCAGCGCCGCCGTTTCCTTGCTGGCGGCGGGCTGTTCGGGAAGGACATAGTTGAATTCCGTGCCGTTCAGTTCCGCCTCGAAGCGGGCGCGCCGTATCGTCATGGCGGTGATCTGCATCTGCAGATCCACATATTCCTGCTGGACGGTGATAAGCTGCATCCCGGCGGTCAGCGCCGGCGTCTCCGCCTTGCCGGCCCCGCCGCCCAGCGCCATCAGTTCAAGAGCCACCATGCCGGGCCGGAACTGGTATTTTCCCGGCGCCTTCACGTCGCCGACGACAAACACCGGCGCGTACTGGTTGATGGTTGCGGTGACCGTCAGGCCGGGAATGTGCTGCGACAGCGACCCGGCAATTTTCTCGCCGATCTCGTTGATCGTGAGCCCGCTCACCGGAATATTGCCCACGATCGGATAGCCGATATTGCCGTCCACATCGACGGGGTAAAGACCCGTCAGGGAAGGCTGGCCATAAACTGTCACCTGCAACACGTCGTTGGCCCCGACCCGGTAGGCCTGCCCTTCGCCAAGCGCGGCGAAGCTTCCGCCAGCCAGAATGAGCCCCGCGAGCATGGTGGCCCGCAGATGGGCGGCGATGCGGTTTTTCATGATCCTGTGTGCCATTGGCTTGCCCTCACGCCTGTTCCTGAACGCTGCCTGCGACCGGCTTTCGCCGCCGCGAGAAAATGCCGCCTAAAGCCTGCCCCGTCTTGCGCAGGCCCAGCCCGCACAGCGCGACGGGAAGCGTGATCCAGCTTCGATAGGACGCAATGTTCTGGTTCACCACCGCCAGCGCCGGCTTGCGCCCGAAGGAGGCCATCGTCTGTATCAGCGCATTGGTTGCAAGCTGGTCCTGGCGGTCTGACTGGACCACGAGCAGCGCCGTATCGGTTGCCCGCGAAAGGAGAACCGAGCGCTTGTCTTCCATGACCGCCGGAAGATCGACGAGAATGATCTTGTGATCGGCGCGAAGCTGGGCAATCAGTTCGGCCAGCCAGTCTCCCTCGCGCATCAGGCTGTTCGGCTTGATGATATCGATGCCGGAGCCATGGTCGTGCACGAGCGTCGCGCCGGTGAGCTGCCGTCCGGTAGACACACCGCCCAGATCATTGTGCGGCAGCCCGAAAGCCTCCGCCAGCCCCGACCGCCTGTGGGTCGCGTCGATGACTGCAACCGTCAGTCCGGTGGCGGCGATCTGTTGTGCGAGCGCGGTGATTAGCAGTGTCTTTCCCTCGCCGCTGGACAGGGAAACCACCGAAAGCGCCAGCGAATCCCGACCGCGCGTCAGCGCCCGAACACGATCATGCACGGACTTGATGGCGCGACCGAACGGGCTTGCCGGATCGAGACCGCGATTGACCAGAAGCGGCACGGTCATCTGCGGCGAGACCGGCAGCAGCGTCGCCGCCGGAATGCCGGGCAGCACCAGCGATGCCGTCTGTGCGGGCCTGATCTTGTCGAATGTTTCCTTCAGCATCGTGCCAGCAAGCGCAACGAGCCCGCCAAGCCCCAGCCCCAGCAACAGCCAGTTGGGCAGGTTCGGGCTGGCCTTGGCCATTGCCGGTTCCGCCGGAGAAATCATCTGCGCTTCCGGCGCAGCCATGCCGTCCTGCTCGATCAGTTGCTTGTAACGCGTCAGATAGCTTTCATAGACCGTGCGGCTGGCATTGGCTTCACGGTCAAGCTGCACGGCTTTCACCTGCGCCTGATTGGCTTCGGCAAGGTCGGCCTCCGCCTTCTTCAAGGCTTCCTCCAGTCCGCTGCGCCGCTGGCGCGCTATCTGGATTTCGTTGCCAAGGCTTTTGATGATATCACCGACCTGGCTGGAAATCTGCTGTTTCAATGCTTCCTGTTCGGCTTTCAGCACGGGAATTTCGGCGCTCTTCAGCGCACCATTCGACTGCAATTCGCCAAGCTGCCGCTCGACGCGCGCCTGCTCGCTGCGCAAGGTCTGGATCGCGGGCGACGCCAAAACTTCAGCCAGCGCGGGCGCTTCATCCTTGTCCTTCAGTTCTTCCGCCGTGCGCAGCCGCGCCTCGGCAAGCGAAACGGCGCCCGTCGCGGCGACGATCTCGCTGTTCAGCGCCGCAACGCGCTGGGCCTGAAAGCTGATCTGCCCCTGATCCCCCGCAAGCCGCGACTTCTGGCGGAATTCTTCCGCCGCACGTTCCGCACTTTCAAGGTCGCTGCGCAAGTTTCCAAGCTTGTCGCCAAGCCACTCGCTGATGCGCCGCGTTGCCGATTGCTGCACGTCGATCTGGTGGTCGAGATAGGCGGTGGCGAACGCATTGGCGACCTGCGCCGCATAGACCCGGTCGGATGCGCGATAGGAAATGAAGATCGTGTAGGACCGTCCGTCATTGGTGACGCGCAACCGCGAAAGAAGCAGGTCTATCTGCTGGCGCTCACGCAAGGCTGGATCGACCTCGCGTGCGCCTTTGGCCTGCGAAGCCGCATCCGAGGCGGACGATAAAACCGTTCGCGAACGGAATTGCGTCGGCACGGTTATGTTCTCCGCTTGCAATATGTCGATGACCTTGCGCGCCATCATGCGGGAATTGATGATATCGAGTTCCGAACGCAGAACGGGACTGTCCTGCGGCAACGGCGTGATGGCGCTTTCATTGGGAAGCGCCTGCAACCGCCGCATATCCAGCACCAGCACGGACTCCGACACATAACTGACCGGCGCTGTGAGATAGCCTGCAAAACCGACGCCAATGCCCGCGACCACCGGCACGATCAGCATCATTTTTCTGCGTTTTATAATGTCGAGCAGGTCAGCCACCGGCTGCCGCCCGTTTCCTGCCGAAACGTCGGAGATAATCACCCAAATTCTCCTTCACGGAATAGTTCAGTCCGCTGAATGTCCCCTTGCCCCTAAAGCGGGCGTCGGGTCGCGCCCTATTGCAGGTCGGAAAATGATGTTTCCGACGGGAACAGCTCGTTGATGATGCAAGCCACCTCGGTGCGGTTGGATGCCTTCAGCTTCTTCATGATGTTGCGGATATGAACCTTCACGGTGCTTTCCCGCAGTTTCAGTTCATAGGCGATGATCTTGTTCGCCTTGCCCCGGCGCAGCGCATTGACCACTTCGGCCTGGCGCTGGGTGAACATTCCGCCGAGAGGCTGCAGGCGCTGCGAATTCGGATCGGTGGCGTGCCGCAGGGCGAGCACGCTGCTGGCCGGAACGAAGGTTCCTCCCGCCATGGCAAGCCGCAATGCTTCGACGCAGACATTCACATTGACCGAGGTGGGGATATAACCCTTCACGCCATGGTCGAGCGCCTTGAGGACCTGCGAGATTTCTTCCTTGTCGGCCAGAAGAATGACGGGCGCCGGAGCGCAGTCCGTAACGATGCGATTGAGATAATTGCCGACCGCCGGGTCGGAAACCTTCTGGCCGCCGATATTGAAAAGCACCGCGCCCGCCGTGCGGCCCCGACGCTGATGCTGCCACTGCTCGAACGAGCTGAATGTGGCAATCGACATTTCGATACTGTGATTGGTCAATCCGTGTGCCAGGCACTCGCGATCCAGCGCACGGTTGTCTATGATAACCAGCAACGGCAACACGCTGTCACTGGGCAGTTCAGGCTTGAAGGAAGCATCTCTTGTCGCTCCGAAGCCATTATTCTTTATTTCAGTGGTTCTGTTGCTGAATTTTGGTGAAATGTTCATTTGTTCGCCCTCTAACCCAATTTAATTACACGCCTCCGTTTCTTGCGCATGACAATCAAGCATGCGCATCGGTTACCCTGTTTTATTGATCTTTGTGATATATAGACAACCAACGGGGGAAACTAGTCTGGAAAGTTGCCTGAAATTTTCTACAGTGTCATTAACCTAGATTAAGGGCTTCGGCAAAATATGGTTTAGAAGAAGCGCGGATATATACCCAATTAGTGGTAGAAATTACTACCTTGCCAAAACAACCGCCCTCGATAAAACTCTTGCGATGCCCCGCTTCCGGGCGAGAGCGGGGAAAAACGAATGCGGGGACACCTGACTTAAAATTTATATTTCCTTTGCTGGGCGAAACGGCAGGTAGGCTCAATGGTGGTAAATGCCGACGAAGCAAAATCGCTGCGCCATTTTCTGGAAAGCGCGCCCATAGGCGCGGTTTTTGAAGAAAGCGATCTCAGCGTGCTCGCCGCCCTGCCCATGGCTTCCAAGACCTATGCCGCTCACACCGTGGTAAGCAGCCAGGGAGACTGGGCCAATTCGGTCCATATCATAAAGAGCGGCTGGGGCTGCATCTATCGCGATCTTCCCGATGGCGACCGCCAGATACTCGACTTTCCCATGAAAGGCGATTTTCTCGGTTTCCGCACCGGGCTCGGTTTCAACTATTACACGCTCATTTCGGTTACGGAGCTTTCCGTCCTCGAAATCTCGCTGGACCATCTCACCGAAAGCCTGCTCAAGTCGCCCCGCCTCGCCATGACGTTCATGGAACTGATGGCCCGGCAGCGTGCGATCCTGATCGAACATCTCATCAGCATCGGCCGCCGCAGCGCACTTGTTCGCATCGCTCATCTTCTGCTGGAACTCGGCCACCGGGCGCGCATCAACGGCACGGGCGACGAGAACAGCTTCTTTTGCCCGCTGACCCAGAGCGAGCTTGCCGATGCGCTCGGGCTGACGCCGATCCATATCAACCGCATGCTGCGCGAACTTCGCGAAGACGAACTTCTGGTGTTCCGCAACAATGAGGTGGAGTTCCTCAACCGGTCAGCCCTCGTCCATATTTCGAGTTTCGACGAGCACTATCTGACCATGGAAATTTTCCCCCGCGTCCGGATCAGCCGGTAGGTCCGGGTTTCCGGTTTTGCAGTTCTTCAACAGTTCGTCATTTGCGGCGGGCTGGAATAGTTGCTCTCGTCGTCCTAGATTCTGGAGACATATCAAGGGAGCGCACATCATGACCTACAGCAAGAACCCGGAAGCGATTGCCAGGCTCACCCCGGAGCAATATCGCGTCACGCAGGAAAGCGGCACCGAGCGCCCTGGAACCGGCGAATATCTCTATAACAAGGAGCCGGGAATCTATGTCGACATCGTTTCGGGCGAACCGCTTTTCGCTTCTGCCGACAAATACGAGTCCCATTGCGGCTGGCCCAGCTTCACAAAGCCCATCGAACCCGCCAATGTCGCGGAACTGACCGATGTTTCGCATGGCATGGTGCGGACGGAAGTGCGTTCGGCCCATGGCGACAGCCATCTGGGGCATGTCTTTCCTGACGGCCCGGTCGATCGCGGCGGGCTTCGCTACTGCATCAATTCCGCATCGCTGCGCTTCATTCCGAAGGACCGGATGGAAGCCGAAGGATATGGCCAGTATCTCGATCAGGTCGAAGATATCGGCTGAACGGAAGTCAAATCAAAGGCATGGCCGTGCGAAGTATTTGAAATAAAATTCGTGGGATTTGAAATTAATCCGGGTCCGGATTAATTGATCCACAGCCATTCCTTGCGCCCATGAAGTAAGACTTCTTTCTGTCGCAATGATCACTAATCTGATCCCGCGCACCGCTTCGGCGGAATCAGGCAAATGCGCAGCCTCGGTATGATTATGCTATCACCACACATACCGAGGCTTTTTGGGGCTATCGACCGGCTTTCCCCCCATCCCTCGCCCATTATGCCCTCCCCCCGCCCGAACAAGCCGCCCGTAACATCGGTTGCATTGGCTGCGTGAATTCCATTGCAAATAGCGGGCAATTATATTCAATATACTGTCCTGCTATTACTGGATGACGGATTTCGATCACGCGACATTTTGGGAGGCGGCTTGGATAGTGCGGTTGGGGCCTATCGGATCTATTCCGAAACGGAGTGCGCGGAGGCGCCGGCACTCGACTGGCCCTATGTGTGCGCATTGCATCTGCTTCGGAAACCTGTCGGAAACGCCATTTCGGAATTTCTCGCCGCCGTCGGCAATGCATCGCGGGCGGACCGGGCATGGATGATCGAATATACGCCCGATCTCCTGCGGTTTCGCAATTCGCATGAATGGTGCAAGGGCAGTACGACGCCCTATATTGCCGAGCTTCAGGAAGTTCCGACGACCCTGATCGCATGGCTGCACCGCTATCTGACCAGGGGACAGGCCGTCGCGGTTCACGACGTCCGCGGACTGCCACGCACCGCCCGCGCCCTTCAGGCGGAGTTTCTGCGGCAGGGAAACCAGAGCATTCTCAGCATTCCCCTCTTTCATCACGACCGGCTGCGCGGGATCATCGGCTTCGATACGACAGTGGAAGCCAGACGATGGTCGCGGGCCGAGATCAAGGCCATGTTCCAGTGCGCAAGCCTGATCGCCCAGGCGAAATATGCGACGCCTGAAGACGAACCCGTCAGGCATGAGGAAACAGACCCGACTTCGGTGATCTATGTCAGCAAACGCGGCGTGATGCGCGGTGTTTCACCGGAAGAAATCATCGGGGTCCGCTCGGCAGGCAATTACAGCGAGATATGGCTTGGCGACGGTTCCAAGGTTCTCGATTCCCGACCGCTCGGCATATGGGTGGGCATTCTTCCGCCAAGTCTCTTTTTGCGCATTCACCGCACGACATTCATCAATGTCCTGCATGTTTCGGACATAGACAGAAGCATGATCGACAAATGGCTGGTCAGGATGCGCGGCGTCGATCAGTCATGGCCGGTTTCGCGATCCTATCGGAAGCCGTTGCGCGAGCGAATGGGCTTCTAGCCTTGACTTCGCCATGATTTAGTCTGTTCTTCGCCACAAAAATCAATGCGAAAAGCGCACACTTTCGTTCCGCAAACAGCGTTTCGCTGCCGATTTTGCGGAATTCGCGGTTCTGCCTCAATTTGAAATCGCTGCTCAAGACAGGTCGAGATGCGCCTTGAGCGGCATGTCGTCATGCACCGGAACCGTCTGCCTTTCGATCATGCGATGGACCAGCGGCGGCTTGTCTCCCTTGTGCAAGGCGAGCAGCCTTTCCGACACTTCGGCATCGGCCTTGGTCCGGCGCTGGTTATGGCGGACATACTCCACCCAGGTCGGCACGTGATAACTTTCCGTCCAGGTTTCCGGGTTCTCCAGATCGCGCAGCAGCACCCATTGCCGGGCGCCGTCGCGGATACGCATGCGCCGCCGCAAGGCCATGGCGGAAAGGAATGCGGGAACATCTTCCTGCGCGATCTTGTAGTCGACCATGATCATGATCGGGCCGCTGCGCGAACGAAGATCAAGCCGAAGCTGCGGCTCGCTGAAACGGTTGAGCGGATCGAGATTGAGGGATTCGAACTCGGGCTGCGGCAGGAGAAGACCGATCAGAGCGCCGAAAACGAGCACGACGGCAGCAGCCAGAAGCGCACCCGGCACGTTATATTCATCCGCCACGGCACCCCAGAGCCAGCTGCCCGCCGCCATTCCACCGAAGGTCGCCGTCTGGTAGAGAGCCAGCGCGCGCCCCACCACCCAGCGCGGCGTGGAAAGCTGCACGGTGACGTTGAACAGAGACAGCGCCAGGACCCACGACACACCGGCAGGCAGCAGGAAAATGCAGCTGAGCCACATGTTCCGGCTGATCGACAGCAGTCCGCAGCTCACCGCAAAGGCGACAAAAGCTCCGCGCACCAGCCATTCATTGCCCAGAAGCTCGCGCAGCCGGGCGCTGAGCAAGGCACCGCCGATGGCGCCAAGCCCGAAGAAACCCAGCATGATGCCGTAGGTAAGCGCCGTTCCGTGGACAAGATCGCGGGCGACCAGCGGCAGAAGCGCCAGGATGACGATCGCGGACAGGCCGAACAGAAAGCCCCTGAACATCACTTTCAGCAGGTTGGGCGACATGGCGACGTAACGCAGCCCCGCCATCATGGCCGGTCCCAGCGTTTCGCGCGGCAAGGTGGATTTGACCGTTTCCGGCTTCCACTGCCAGAGCGCCAGAATGAGCGCACAATAGCTGAACGCATTGAAAATGAAGGCAAAAGCAGCGCCAGCCGCCGCAACGATAATACCGCCGATTGCCGGACCGATGCTGCGCATGAGATTGAAGCTCATGCTGTTGAGCGCCACGGCGGCAGGCAGGTCGGTGCGGGGCACGATGTCGCCCATCGACGCCTGCCATGAAGGATTGTGCAAGGCCCCGCCGCAGCCGATGAGGAATGTGAAGCTCAGCAGCATCCAGGGCGTCAATATGCCAAGATAGGCGAAAGCCGCCAGCGCGACCGAAATGACCAGCAGCAGAACCTGCGCGGTGAGCATGATGCGGCGGCGGTCGAAATTGTCGGCCAGGGCACCGGCGGCGACCGAAAAGATCATCACGGGCAAGGTTGTCGAAGCCTGCACCAGAGCAACCATATCGTCCGAATGGGCGATGGTTGCCATCATCCAGCCAGCGCCGACCGTCTGCACCAGACCGCCAAGGTTGGAAACCAGTGTAGCTGACCAAAGCGCCCGGAATGTCTTGTATTGGAAAGGCGCGAGGGGGGAAATTCTCTGCGGCACCGGACGACCTCCCGTTCCATCTGCCTCACATAGCCGATACGTGAATCTCTCCCGGGGGACAAGGGGGATAGTGCCAAACTTGTCACGACATCCCATCACCGTTTATATGTGCTGTAAATATTGAGCCAACCCTTTATTCCTGATTATTATTTTTCCTGTTGGAGTGCAGTTGCCCATGGGCTTGCGAACAGCACAAATTTCTGACGCTTCTGTTCTCGCAGCCATCTCGATTGAGGTTTGGCTGGGCATCTACATCCGCCGGGGCGTGAACGCATTTTTTGCCGATTACGTTTTAAGCGAGTTCACGGAGGAAAAATTCCGGAACCTCATCGAAGACGCCGATGAACATATTGTCGTTTCGGAGAATAAAGACGGTCTGGATGGCTTCACCCGGATCAGTTCCAAAAGCGCCGCTCCGATAGATAATTGTTCGACAATGGAAATTTCGACCCTTTAAGTCCAGCCGCGACATCACGGAAACGGGATCGGGCGAGCACTGTTGCAGGAAGCCTTGCGCCACGCGCGCGATGCGAAGGCTCCTTCCGTATGGCTGACCACGAACTCGGAAAATACCTCCGCAATCAACTTCTACACGTCCCACGGCTTTGAACGAATTGGAACAACGCATTTCCGGATTCAGAATGAGGCCTATTTGAACGACGTGTTTCGATATGCCTTTCCCTGACAACTGACAGGTCTCTTCGGGTCAAGACGTCAAGGCAACCCCGGATTGACTCCATCTTTCGATTAGGTAGACTGGTCTACCTAATCATCCGGGCATGTATTATGAGCGATTCCGCCACACCAACTTCCAAACCGGCGCGCGAGCGGCTTCTGCAAGCGGCGGCGGAATTGTTTTACGACGAGGGCATTTCAGCCACCGGGATCGACGCGATCATTCAGCGCGCAGGCGTGGCGAAGCAGAGCCTCTACAACAACTTCGCCTCCAAGGCGGAGCTGGTGGCAACCTATCTGGAGCATCGCCACGCCGAATGGCTGGGCCTCTATGAAAAGCGGCTGGAGAAGGCAGCAGGCCCGATGGGCGGGCTGCTGGCGGTGTTCGACGCCTATCGCGATCACGCGGAATTTGCCTATGAACACGGATTTCGCGGCTGCGGCCTCCTGAATGCGGCGGCGGAACTGCCCGCTGGCGATCCGGGCCGCGAGGCGGTGAGAAAGCACAAGGAAGAGGTCGAGGGCCTGCTCGTGAGCCACCTCACCGGCCTGATCCCCGACGATCCGCCACGCGTCCGCCAGCTGGCCGTGCAGCTCTCCTTCATTCTCGAAGGAGCGGTCATGCGGGCCGGGCTCGAGGGCAACAGTGCGCGTCTTGGCGAAGCCAGGGCGATGGTCGCAACGATTTTGAAACCCGTGTAAAAATGCAATCATCGAAAAGCTATTTTCTGGGCGTGGCCGCCATCATCGCCGCTTCCACGATCTGGGGGACAACCGGCACCGCGGCGACTTTCGCGCCCGAAGTCGGCGCGGCTGCAATCGGCGCCGCCGCCATGGGCCTTGGCGGGCTTGCACAGGCGGCAATCGCCTGGCGCGGCATCATCGCCTCGCGAAAGGCGCTCGCCGATCAATGGCGCATCCTGATGCTGGGCGCGATCTGCGTCGCCATCTATCCCCTCGCCTTCTATGCCTCCATGCGGATGGCGGGCGTGACGATCGGGACGGTCATTTCGCTTGGCTCCGCTCCGCTGCTTTCCGCCGGGATCGAATACAGGCAAAGCGGCTTTCGCCCATCGCTCCGCTGGCTGGCGGGGGCCACGATAGGCATCATCGGCATGGTCCTGCTCAGCATATCGGAGGATGGCGGCAGCCACGCCGTCTCCGCTGACGGCTCACCACTCATCGGCTCGATGCTCGGCCTCGTGGCAGGCTTCACCTATGCGCTTTATTCCTCCTGCGCGCGCCAGCTGATGCAGGGCGGCATATCGTCGACGACCGCCATGGGCGCAACCTTCGGCATAGGCGGCATTCTGCTGATGCCGGTACTGATCGCGACCGGCGGGCCGTTTCTCGCCTCCTGGAACAATGCGGCCGTCGGGCTTTACATGGCTTTCGTGCCGATGTTCCTCGGCTATGTCTGCTTCGGCTACGGCTTGAGCCGCGTGGAAACAAGCGTGGCGACCACGATCACCCTGTTCGAGCCGGTCGTCGCCGCGTTCTTCGCGGTGGTGATCGTCGGCGAGCGGCTGTCCGCCCTCGGCTGGTTCGGCGTCCTTCTGGTCGTCATCTGCCTCGTCTGCATCACCATGCCGGCCCGCAGCCGCAAAAATCCGCTGGAAGTGCCTGAGCCATCAACCTGATGGGCTCGCGCTTGATCGGAGCAGGATCACAAATCAGACTGATTTCCTGCCTAAGCGTTTCACACTTTTCGGGATGCGTCTTGTTTGTATTGACGCGCATCTTTTCCGAAAACCGTTTCACACTTTTCGGGATGCGCTTTTCAGCCAGCCCTTCACGGCCTCCACGGATTCCGGATGGCGCGGCTTTCGCAGCGAAACCGCGTAGAAGTCCGCGCCAACCCGCAATTCGGTGGCCAGCGCCTGGACGAGACTGCCCGCGGCAATTTCCTTTTCCACAAAAAAGAGGCTTGCCAGCGCCAGCCCGTGCCCGGCGATTGCCGCGTCAATGGCGAGCGAAGTCTGGTTGAAGCGCGTATTTTTCGGTGAAGCCGACACGCCGCCGGGAAACGCCTTTTCCAAATATCGCGGCCAGAAATTATGCGCATCGTGCAGCAGCGGATAGCGCTGCAGATTTTCCGGCAGGCCCGGATCGCCCAGCCTCTCGACCAGAACCGGACTTGCGACGGCAACGATCACGTGCTCGAAAAGCAGCTCCGCATTCAGCCCCGGGCCGAAAGGCGGCTCGCCATAACGCACCGCGAGATCGACGGCATCTGTCTGGAAATTGGCAACCTTGTCGCTGGCGACAATGCGCAATTCTATATCGGGATGCGCTTGCGTAAATTCGGCCAGACGCGGGATCAGCCATTTCGACGCGAAGGTCGGCGTCACGCTCACGGTCAGGTGCTGCGGCTCGGGTCGCAGCATTTCGGTCGCTTCCGAAAGCAGGTCGAACGCCCGCCGCACACTGGCGGTATAGGCGCGGGCCGCCTCGGTCATGACCAGCGTGCGGGGTTGGCGTTCAAAGAGTTTCAGTCCAAGCTCCGCCTCAAGGCCGCGTATCTGCTGGGCCACCGCCGCCTGCGTCACGCCAAGTTCTTCCGCCGCCAGACGGAAATTCAGATGCCGCGTGACGACTTCGAACACGCGCAGACCATTGAGCGAGGGAAGTCTCTTCATGAACTGAACCCGATAGATTTTCTACTGCCTGACGTTACGCATTTTCGTTCGTCAGGATAATGGCTCTCGGCTATAACTGCAAAGAATGGTTATCGGCGGTTGACCGCTTGTGCAACCTTTTCCCGAAAGGAAAGCATCATGACAGTAGAAAAAGTAGCGATTGTGACGGCTGGCGGAAGCGGGATGGGCGCCGCCGCCGCACGCAGGCTTGCGCAGGACGGTTTCAAGGTTGCAATCCTTTCGTCCTCCGGCAAGGGCGAAGCATTGGCGCAGGAATTGGGCGGCATCGGCGTCACCGGCTCCAACCAGTCGAACGATGATCTGAAGCGCCTTGTTGACCTTGTTCTGGAAAAATGGGGCCGTATCGACGTGCTGGTCAACAGCGCAGGCCACGGCCCGCGCGCGCCGATCCTCGAAATTACCGATGAAGACTGGCACAAGGGAATGGACACCTATTTCCTCAATGCGGTTCGCCCGGCCCGTCTTGTCGTGCCGACAATGCAGAAGCAGAAATCCGGCGTCATCATCAATATCTCGACCGCATGGGCCTTCGAGCCGAGCGCCTTGTTCCCGACTTCGGCGGTGTTCCGTGCCGGGCTTGCCTCCTTCACCAAGATTTTCGCCGACACCTATGCCGCCGACAATATCCGCATGAACAATGTTCTTCCGGGATGGATCGACAGCCTGCCGAAGACGGAAGAGCGCCGCGCCAGCGTTCCGTTGCAGCGCTATGGCAAGAGCGAGGAAATCGCCGCGACGATCTCCTTCCTCGCATCGGATGGCGCCGCCTATATCACCGGGCAGAACCTGCGCGTGGATGGCGGGTTGAGCCGTTCAGTGTGATGGGTGTTTGAAACGGTCGTCCGCCGCATGGCGGCGACCGTTGTGCGTACCGGCGAAGCTGCAAGACTGGAGATACAGTCTTGCTCCTTTTTCGGTTTAAAGCATGATCTTTTGTAACATCAATAGAAATACAACTTGTCACGCCAGATCGTAACCGCAGCAAAAATACCTGCAAAGAGCGCGACAATCATAATAGCACCACCGGCTAAAGCGGCTCCAAACACTTCTACAAAGACGCTGAGAATGTCTACGACAATTTTCATAATCCCATGATATCCGCCATCGGAGATATTCACGCCCGCCTGAATCTTGTATCCAACAAGAAATATAAAGCCGAAGACAGCAGAGGTAAGAGCGATGTAAAACAACTTCCTTAAACGTATCATTAGTGCCTTCCATTATTCATTTCATTCTACATTACAATATTATTGGACCGCTATTCAGCGCCATCCATCCAGCTCATCGAACTCGATTACGTCCGGACACTCGCCCAGCTTGATGCCGGGGCTTCCTTACGTTGAAAACGAGGGGCTTTTCAATCGCCTCTGTCGTCTCGGGTCGCTTAATCTTTACGCCTTGGATTTTTTCCGCGTCATTTTTGCTTGATTATGCGCGATGGCAGCGTGAACGAGCGCGATGAAGGCGTCTTCATCGACCGTTTCACCCTCGCTGATATCCAGCGCGCGGCGCGTATTGCCTTCGAGACTGGAATTGAAGATGCGGGCGGGATCGTCCAGCGCCGCGCCATTGGCGAAAGTCAGCTTCACGACTTTCTTGTAGGTCTCGCCGGTGCAGATGATGCCGTCATGCGACCAGACCGGAACGCCGCGCCATTTCCATTCCTCGACCACTTCCGGGTCGGCCTGCCTTATGAGTGCGCGCATTCTGGCAAGCGTCTCGCCGCGCCAGTCGCCAAGTTCCGCAATGCGGCCGTCAATCAGCCTGGATGCCTCGTTATCGTCTGCCATGAAGTCCTCCCGTAGTCTAAACTGCAAATTCCTCTGGCCGTGGCGGCATCACGAACTGCATCTACATTTTCTCGCCCGGCAGGCGGCTCGCCTGTCCGATCCAGTCCGCAAGCTGGGCTTCGTCCACCGCGTCATGCTCGTGGATGTGGAAGTAGCGCGTGTCCTTGCTCTTCGATCCGACCGGCGGCATCGGCTTCAGCCCTGCGCCGCGAAAGAACGCAACCTTTATATATTTCTCGAAGCAATGATAGCTGAGGAACCAGCCCTCTCCCTTCATGCCGTAAAACGGCGAGTTCCATTTGACCGCCTTATGCACATCCGGCACCGTGCGCACGATCAGGGCATCGAGGCGGCGGCCTGCCTCGCTCTTCCAGCCCGGCATGGCCGCAATATAGGCCTGCACCGGCCCGTCCCCTTCCCCCTTGGCGATCTGCGGGTTGCCGCCCGATAAAAGTACCGGGCCGTCAGGTTTCTTGTCGGCCATGAAGCTTCCTCCACCTTTTCCAACGGGGACCATAACATCTGGCCCGGCTTGCACCCAAGCCCCGGATGACTGGAAAGAACGACTCCCGTTTCTGCCCGGCCTCATGTAAGCCAGACGCACGATATCAAACGAGAAAATTGCGATGAGACGATTTTTCTACCTTTCGGCCCTCGGATTTGCGCTGGCCTTTCTGTCGCCGGGCCAGATGAACCGCGCTTTCGCGGAAGAGAATCTTCCGCGCCTTCTGCCGGAACCGGGCGTGAGCGCCCATATCGAAAGGCGCGAAGAGGGTTATGTTCTGATCCAGCCCGACGGATCGAAACTCGTCTTGCTGGATTCCGACTGGCTCACCGGGCTCGACGGACCTGTCGGCTTTGACACCGCCGACTATGATTTCGATGGCTATACGGACCTCGCCTTGCGTGCCCGCGAGGCGGGAAGCCTCGACGTCGGCGTGGCGCTTTATCTCTACGATCCGAAATCCAGATCTTTTTCTCCCCTGATCATCGAGGACGAACTTGGCGGAAAACTGAACTGCGGCGAACTGTGGAATGTCGAGCGCCTTGCAGAGCGAAAGCTGATCAAAAGCAGTTGCAGCCGCGACGGGCATTACACCCGGATCGATATCCTGTCGATCGGCCCGGACAAGTCGCCACGGCTTGTGGAACAGTCGCGCCCGGAGGAGCAGATGTCCGGCTGGCCCTATATGGAAAAGCCCATGCGCATGGTCACTTACGACCCGCAGGGGAATATCGTCCTCGAACTGCCGCTGGCGCCCGATGAAACGGAACAGGGCTGGGAAGTTCCGATAGAAAAGCTGGCGCTTTACAGCAATCCTGACCGGGAAAGCGCCACAAATTCCCATCTGGTCCGGGGCGACAAGGCGCGCAAGCTCGCTTTTGCCGGTAGCGACTGGATGAAGATCGCCTATCAGGACAAGACCGGGCCGCTTGAACGCTGGATATCCCTGAGCGAAGCCTATGACCTTGCAGAATGGCAGGCGGAAAACGGGCAGAAGCCGCAATCCCTGCAGCTTGGTCTCGCGGATTACAGCGATGTCGACAAGGACCAGGATTACTACAGGCACCTGTTCACCCTGACGCTGGCGAACAAGGGAAGCGAAGCGGTGGAACTGAGCTATGCCGAGTTGCATCTGCTTTTCACCTCCGCCGAGGGCCAGCAGACCACCCACAAGCTCTACGACCTTTTCAACAAGACCATTGAGCCGGGAAAGAGCGAAACGCTCGACGACAATCCGGTCCAGAAGCGCGACGGCCAATATGTCATCTACCATCCGGTTGGCGATGAAGACGCCTATTCGCCGTTCTTTCCGCAAGGGCTTCCCGCCGGGAAATACAGAATCCGCCCTGTCGTGACCGGCCCCAACCTCAAAGCCCCCATTTATGGCCGGGAGGAGATCGAGATGGACTATCCGCCCCGGCTACCGGACAGCCTGATCGACCCTTGAACCGGCGCTCGACCGGGCAAGGGCTGCGAGCGCCATGCCCATCGGCAGGGCGGGGGCGAACAGGAAGCCCTGCCCGCTGCTGCAGCCAAGCGCGCACAGCATGTCCCGGTCTTCCTCCGTCTCGATGCCTTCGGCGGTCACCTTGACGCCGAGGGCGTCGGCCAAAGCGACCATCGCCCGCACGATATGCTGGTCGCCCTCCGATTCCGCGATGCCGCGCACAAACACCTGATCGATCTTGATCTTGTCGATGAGACCTTTCTTCAACGAAGCAAAGGTCGCAAAGCCGGTGCCGAAATCGTCGAGCGCGATGGAAACACCGGCATTCGACAGCGCATCCAGACTGTCATTCATCCCGCGCTGGTCGAAGGGCGCCTCCTCCGTGATCTCGATTTCCAGCATGGAAACCGGCAGGTCGCGTCGTTCCATCTGGGACAGGATTTCATGCGGAATGCGGCCTCCCGCCATTTCGCGCGGCGACAGGTTCATGGCGACCGTCAGATCGCAGCGACCGCTTTCGGTGAGCTTGTCGATCATCTCGCAGCAATTGAAGAAGACATTCTTCGTAAGCTGCCGCACCACGCCCACTTCGCAGGCAACATCGATGATTTCAGGCGGGGCGATGGTGCCGTGCTGCGGATGGTCCCAGCGCAGCAGCGCCTCGAAGCCCACCATCCTCCCGCTGGAGAGTTCCACCACCGGCTGGAAATAGGTCTGTATCTGCCCGGTCTCGATGGCGATGCGCAGATCGCGCTCGATGCTCTGCTTGCGCTCCCACTCGTGATGCAGGCGCTTTTCAAAAAAGTAATATTCGTTGCGGCCACGCCTCTTGGCGGCATAAAGCGCGAAATCGGCGCGCAGCAGCATTTCAACCGGGTCGAGCCGCTCCAGCCGGCAGATGCCGACGCAGGCGCCGATCTCGACCGACAGGATGCCTTCGTAATGGGCGCTCAGGCTGCCGATGATGCGCGCCGCGACCAGCCCCGCCTCGATGGTCGCCGATGGTTCGGGATAGACGAGCACGAATTCATCGCCGCCGATGCGCGCCAGCACGGAGCGCTCGGGTGAAATCTGCCGGATACGCTGCGCGATGGCGACGAGGAGATCGTCCCCCACCTTGTGTCCGTAGGTATCGTTGACGGACTTGAACCCGTCGAGGTCAATCAGCATGACGATGAAGGGGCCTTCCGCGACGGGAAAAAGCCGGATGGAATTTTCCAGCCCGCGCCGGTTGAAGAGGCCGGTCAGCGGGTCTTCCTGCGACTTGAGCGCCATTTCGTCGGCCAGCTGCTTGGCCTCGTGCTTCAGCCTGCTTGTCTGGATGAAGCGGTTTTGCCCCAGCAGCGCGCCGCGCGTAAGCCCGCACCAGAACAGCACGACGGAAACGGCGATAACGCCGCGTTGCAGGTCGGCTTGCACGGCCAGGCATATTACCGTCACGACGAGCGGCGGTGTTATGAAATTGATCGCAATCGAAGCATAGGACGAACCGTAGGTGACGGCGCCTGCGCAAATTCCGGCAAGGATGACCAGATAGACCGGCGATTGCGGGTCGGTGAACCCGCTGGAAAGGACGGCGACGCCGGACCAGAAAAAGCCCGACAGGGCGGCAAGAAACTGGAACCGCCTGATCTGGCGCTGCAAATCCGCGACATTTTCAATCGGCGCCTGGCGGCGGCTATAGGCAATTGCCTCGAAGAAGCGCAGCGCATTGACGATATTGACGAGCGCGAACCAGACGATCGACTCCCAGAAATACCCGGCGGCGCTCTGCACCAGCACGATGAGCACCGAGAGAATCGTGCTTATGGGCATCGAGAAGCGAGCGCCCTCGCAAATCTCGCCAAGCTGGTCCGCCAGTATCTTGTCGGCTATCGGACTGTCGTGGCTGCCATATGCCGACCTGACCAGTTGAAGCCAATATGCAGTTTTCGACCCCATCGATACGCAACCACCGGCCAGAGCACGTTCAGCTTTTCCCGATCGGGACGCCCCCGAGTTTCCGACCAGAAAGGAATGCAGAAAACCTGCCCCCAACTGCCAAGTATAACATGCACTTTATCTAAAATGCCAATGGTCCAGCGGTTCAATCGATACAATTACTTCGGTGGATGGGGCATACCACCCGGCAAGCCCCATCCAGCGTGGTCTCAAAAAAGCACGGTCACTCGGTCGCGGGCTCTTCCGCCGTCAGCAGCAGCTTGTCGATGCGGCGGCCGTCCAGGTCGACGATCTCGAACACCCATCCGTTCTTGACGAAGGTTTCACCCACATCCGGCAGGTGCTTCATTTCCTCCAGCGCCAGCCCGGCAACAGTGTTGTATTCCGCATCCTCATCGATCGGGAAACGCAGGAACTCCGAGAATTCGTCAATCGGCATCCAGCCGGAGACGAGATAGGAACCATCCGCACGGCGAACGATCGCCTTTTCCTCGATATGGTCCTCTTCCTGCATGGCGCCGATGATTGCCTCGATCACGTCGCCCGCAGTAATCACCCCTTCAAAATGGCCGTATTCGTCATAGACGAGCACCATATGTGTCGGCGTGCCGCGGATGGCCTCCACCACGTCCAGCGCATCGGAAAAATCCGACACGACCGGAACGTCCCGGACGATCTCGCGCACATTGACGCTGCCCGTGGAGGAAAGCTGGTTGAAGAAATCACGCACTTGCAGGACGCCGATCACTTCATCGGAATTCTCGCCGCGTACCGGCAGCCGTGAACGGCTCGTATTGTGAAGCTGTTGGCGGATTTCATCGAAACTGTCTTCAATATCGACCATTTCGACGTCCATGCGCGGCGTCATCAGCCCGCGCGCCGTCCGGTCCGCAAGGCGCATCACGCCTGCGATCATGCGGGACTCTTCCGTCTCGATCACGCCTGCGCTATGCGCTTCGGCCAGAACGGACTTGATCTCTTCATCGGTCACGCCGTCGCTCGACTTGCCGGACTGACCGAGCAGCTTGAGGACCAGACGGCCCGACGTATCGAGAAGCCAGACGAGCGGCGCAGCCATTTTCGACAGGAGCGTCATGGTCGGGGCGACGCGGCTTGCCACCGCCTCCGGCTCGCGAAGCGCGATCTGCTTCGGCACGAGTTCGCCGACGATCAGCGACAGATAGGTGATGACCACCACGACCGAACCGACGCCGAGCGCATCGGCAAGGGCTGGCGATATGCCCTGCGCCAGAAGCCAGCCGGAGAGACGGGCACCCAATGTCGCGCCCGAAAACGCACCTGACAGAATGCCGACCAGCGTAATGCCGATCTGGACGGTGGACAGGAAACGGCCTGGATTATCGGCAAGCTCGATGGCCATGCGGGCGCCGCGGCTGCCCTTGTCCGCCATTACCCTCAGTCGTGCCGGGCGGGAGGAAACCACTGCGAGTTCCGACATGGCGAGAACACCATTGAGGATCGTCAGCAGCACGACCGTAATTATTTCAAAATACAAAACTGCCCCTCGGGATCAGATGATCGGAATATAGAGCGTTTCCAGTTAAAACGGGTTCGTAGAACCGCTCTATCTCTTTTTGTCTACGCGTTATCCTATGCAAAACCGCTTCGCGCTTTTGCTGGAAATGCTCTAATAATAGAAAGGAACGCCCCCTCTTTCCAGAGGCGGCCCGCATAAAATACTGCGATACTGTCACAATAACAGTCATGATGCGCTTTCTTCTGGCTCGCTTCTGATCGGGACCGGCGGCCATTTGTCGTCCTCACAATAAATGATTCACAATTCAGGCAAAACGAGAAAAGAGAAGTTTGGTCAGGCCAATTGGGTCTAACAATAGCAATTAGGGGCCGAGCCAACCCATCATAACGAGTTTTTTGCTGCCTGCACAAAATTGGCTTGACCAGAAACCGCGTGCCTTCTACTTCTTCTGTCAATAGTTGACGAAACTTTGCGCGAGGAGGAAGCGCGATGGGAGGATTACCGTCAGCATCAGCGCGCGCGGATGCTGCGCCTGTATTGCTGAATCTGGATTCCGTTTCCAAGGAATTTCCGGGCGTCAAAGCCCTGTCGAACGTCAGCTTTGAATTGCGGGCGGGCGAGGTTCATGCCGTCTGCGGTGAAAATGGTGCGGGCAAATCAACCCTGATGAAGATCGTCAGCGGCGTCTATCAGCCCGATGGCGGGACGATCCATTATCGCGGCCAGCCGGTTCGCTTCGGCTCCACGCTTGAATCGGAAGCGGCAGGCATCGCCATCATCCATCAGGAACTGAACCTCATTCCGCACCTGAGCGTTGCCGAGAACATCTATCTCGCCCGCGAGCCGAAACGCGGTTTCTTTGTCGACCGCCGCAAGCTGAAGGAAGACGCGCAGCGCTGCCTAGACCGGCTTGGCGTGAAGATCGATCCGTCCACGCAGGTGCTGAACCTTTCCGTTGCCCAATGCCAGATGGTCGAGATCGCCAAGGCGCTTTCACTCAATGCCTCCGTCCTCATCATGGACGAGCCCACCTCCTCGCTGACCGAGCAGGAAGCGCAGCTTCTGTTCAGGGTCATCCGCGAGCTGAAGGCGCAGGGCACCGGCATCGTCTATATTTCGCATCGTCTCGATGAAATGGCGGAGATTGTCGACCGCGTCACCATCCTGCGCGATGGGCGCTATGTCTGGACCAGGGATTTCCACGATGTCACCGTCGATGAGATCGTGGCCGGGATGGTCGGGCGCTCGCTGGACGAGAAATTTCCCGAACCGACGCGAAAGCCGACGCAGGAAGTGATGTTCTCCGTCGCCGGGCTGACGCGCGGCGGCGTCTTCGAGAATATCGGCTTTGAACTCAGGCGCGGCGAAATCCTCGGCTTTGCCGGGCTGATGGGCGCGGGACGAACCGAAGTTGCGCGCGCGATCTTCGGTGCCGATCCGCATGACGCCGGAACCATCGTGCTCGAAGGCGAAACGCTTTCCATCACCAGCCCGCGCGACGCCATCGAGGCAGGCATCGCCTACCTGTCGGAAGACCGCAAGGCGCAGGGACTGGCCGTCAAGATGCCGGTCGATGCCAATCTGACCCTCGCCAATATGGAAGCCGTCAGCAGCGCTTATGGCGTTATCGATTTCGAGCGCCACCGACAGGCAAGCCAGCGCTATGTCGATCTTCTCAACATCAAGACGCCGGGGCTGGCCCAGCCCGTTCGCCTGCTGTCGGGCGGCAACCAGCAGAAGATCATCATCGGCAAGTGGCTGTTCCGCGAGCCGCGCATCATGTTCTTTGACGAACCGACGCGCGGCATCGACGTGGGCGCGAAGTTCGCCATCTACCAGATCATGGACGAACTGGCCGCAAGAGGCATCGGCATCGTGCTGATCAGCTCGGAACTGCCGGAAATTCTGGGGCTTTCGGACCGCGTGGCGGTCTTTCACGAGGGGCGCATCACCGCGGTCCTCGATACGGCTGCGACAACGCAGGAAGAAATCATGACCTATGCCTCCGGTCGGGGCCGGCAGGACAAATGAGGACGCAGTAATGGCCGAAATCACCACGGACAAGCCCCAGCAGGCGGCTAAATCCAAAGGGCTCAGCGACCGCCAGAAGGATATCATCCAGAAGTTTGCGGCCGTCGGCAGCCTGATCATTCTGGCGGCGATCTTTTCCGTCACCAGCAGCGCTTTCATGACCGTCAACAATGCGATGACCATCGCCTTGCAAGTGACGTCCATCGCGCTGCTCGGCATCGGCGCGACCTATGTCATCATCACCGGCGGTATCGATCTTTCGGTCGGCTCCGTGCTGGCGCTTGCCGGTGTGGTGGCGGCGCTTGCGGTCAAGGAACTTTCACTGCCGATCCCGCTCGCCATGCTGCTTGGCATCCTGACGGGATCGCTCTGCGGTCTCATCAACGGCTTTGTCATCACCAGGCTCAAGCTGCCGCCCTTCATCGCCACGCTTGGCATGATGCTGATCGCGCGCGGCGTCGCGCTCCAGATCACCGGCGCGCGCGCCGTCTCCGGCCTTGGCGAATCCTTCGGCGTGCTCGGCAACGGATCGCTGTTCCGCATCGAGAGCATCGACGAACAGGGCTTTCCGGTTGTCACCTTCCCCGGCATCCCCTACCCGGTGGTGCTGATGATCGTGATCGCGATCGCGGCCGCACTCGTGTTGAACCGCACGGTGCTGGGCCGCCACATCTATGCCATCGGGTCGAACGCCGAGGCAGCGCGGCTTTCCGGCGTCAATGTCGCCCGCGTGACGGCCTTCACCTATATCGTTTCGGGAACGCTTGCCGGGCTTACGGGCTGCGTTCTCATGTCCCGCCTCGTGACCGCACAGCCCAATGAGGGCGTCGCCTACGAACTCGACGCCATTGCCAGCGCGGTCATCGGCGGCACGTCGCTCATCGGCGGCGTCGGCACTATCTCGGGCACGTTCATCGGCTCGTTCGTCATCGGAATCCTGCGGAACGGCCTCAACATGAACGGCATTTCCGCTTTCACGCAGCAGATCATCATCGGCCTCGTCATTCTGGTCACCGTTTGGATCGACCAGATGCGCAACCGTCGATGAGAGGGGAGACGGGATGCGAGGCATTCCGGCAAGGGTAGAGCCAAGAGCTCGATAACAGGAGGAAAACATGCGTAAACTGGTGTCTGCATTGATGGCTTCGGCCTTCGTCCTTGCCGGGGCGGCAAGCGCTTCGGCTGGCGAAATCGCCGTTATCGTGAAGACCGTGAATTCGACTTTCTGGCAGAACGTCCAGAAGGGCGCCGAAGCCGCGATCAAGGATTCCAAGGACCACACCATGACCTTCCAGGGTCCGGCGGCTGAATCGGCCATCGCCGATCAGGTGAACATGGTGGAAAATGCCGTGAACCGCAAAGTGGACGCAATCCTGCTTGCACCTTCCGACCCGGACGCGCTGACGCCCGCCGTGAAAAAGGCATGGGAAGCCCGCATTCCGGTCGTCATCATCGACTCGCAGCTCGCCGATGGCGGCGACAAATATTACCAGTCGTTCCTCGCCACCGATAACCGCAAGGCCGGCGAAGCCGCGGCCAAGGCCCTGATCGACAAGGCAGGCACCACCGGCAAGATCGCCGTCATGTCCTATGTCGCGGGCGCAGGGTCCGAAATCGGCCGCGTCGGCGGCTTCGTGGACTACATCAAGGCCAATTCCAAGCTGGAAATCGTCGGTCCCTATTACTCGCAGTCGCAGATGGCGACCGCGCTCAACCAGACCACCGACGTTCTGGCGGCCAATGGCGATCTCGTCGGCATCTTCGGCGCCAATGAACCGACCGCCATCGGCATGGGCCGCGCCATCAAGCAGGCAGGCAAGTCGGGCAAGCTGACCGCCATCGGCTTCGACGGCAATCAGGACCTGCAGGAATTCGTCAAGGACGGCACGCTGAACGCCATCGTCGTTCAGGGTTCCTACCAGATGGGCGAGAAGGGCATCGAAACCCTGCTGAAGGTGCTGAACAAGGAAAAGGTCGAGAAGTTCGTCGACACCGGCGCTGTTGTCGTCACCAAGGACAATATCGACAAGCCGGAAGCCAAGAACGTGCTTTATTAAACCACGGCAGTCCCAAATGTTCGAAAGGGAGGCGCAACGCCTCCCTTTTTTGTTGGAGCGCATCCCGAAAATTGTGAAATGATGCGCGTTCCAATCGGATCGAAACTGCTCTAACGGCCCTTCTTTTCGCGCCAGTTCTGGAACTTGCGCTCGTTCTCTTCCTTCGTGCATGGATAAAGGCCGATAATGGCGGCGCCGTTCAGCACCTCTTCCAGCACGAAATCCTCATAGGTTTCCATGGCCGTGCATTCGGCTGCGATTTCATCGGCAAGATGCGCGGGAACGACCATGACGCCATCGGCGTCGCCGACCAGCACATCGCCCGGAAACACCGCCGCATCGCCGCAGGCGATCGGCACGTTGATGTCCACCGCCTCATGCAGCGTCAGGTTGGTCGGGGCGGAGGGTTTTGCGCAATAGGCGGGCATGTCCAGCTCGCCGATGCCGCTCACATCGCGAAAGCCGCCGTCCGAGACGATGCCCGCCGCGCCGCGCAGGGCGAGCCTCGTCACCAGGATCGACCCGGCGGTCGCCGCGCGCGCATCCTTGCGCGCATCCATCACCAGCACGCAACCGGGCGGGCAGGTCTCTATCGCAACGCGCTGCTTGTGGTCCGGATTGCGGAAAACCGTAATGGGATTGCGGTCCTCGCGCGCCGGGATATAGCGCAGCGTGAAGGCCTGGCCGACCATGTTCTCGCGCTTGCGCGCCACCGGCAGCACGCCCTGGATGAACTGGTTGCGCAGGCCGCGCTTGTAAAGCGCGGTCGCGACGGAAGCCGTCGAAACCGCCTTCAGCTTCGCTCGCGTTTCGTCGGAAAGCACATAATCTGACATCGAAGCTGCCTCTCAATAGATGACCGGTTCGTCGACGGGACGGCCGAAATCGGTTTTCAGGAAGTCGAAATCGCAGCCCTTGTCGGCCTGTTCGACATGCTTGGAGAATACGAACCCGTAGCCGCGCTCATATTTGGGCGGCGGCGCCTGCCAGACTGCGCGCCGCGCCGCCAGTTCCGCCTCCGAAACCAGCATGTTGAGGCTGCGGGCCGGAATGTCGAGTTCCACCATGTCGCCGGTCTTCAACAGGGCGAGCGGCCCGCCGATGAAGGATTCCGGGGCGACGTGCAGGACGCAGGCGCCGAAACTGGTTCCCGACATGCGCGCATCCGAAATGCGCACCATATCGCGCAGCCCAAGCTTCAAAAGCGCCTTCGGCATGGGGATCATCCCCCATTCCGGCATCCCCGGCCCGCCCTGCGGACCGGCATTGCGCAGCACCAGAACCGTGTCCGGCGTCATCGGATAGTCGGGATCATCGATGATCTTCTTCAGGTCGGGATAGCTGTCGGCCACAAGCGCCGGTCCCTTGTGGCGGTGGAAGCGCGGATCGCAGGCCGCAGGCTTTATCACTGCGCCATCGGGACAGAGATTGCCTTTCAGAACCGCAAGCGAACCTTCGTGATAGACCGGATTGGAAAGCGGACGGATCACCTCCTCATTCCAGATTTTCACGTCCTCCAGACCATCGGTGAGCGGCTTGCCGGTCACGGTTATCGCGGACGGATCGAGCTTGCCGCCAAGCTGTTTCATCAATGCCCGCAGCCCGCCCGCATAAAAGAAATCCTCCATCAGATAGGTGGTGCCGGACGGCCTGATATTGGCGATCACCGGCGTCGTGCGGCCGATGCGGTCGAGATCGTCCAACTCCAGCGCCACGCCCGCCCGGCGCGCCATCGCGATCAGATGGATGATGGCGTTTGTCGAGCATCCGGTGGCCATCGCAACCGTGACCGCATTGGTGATCGCGGCAGGCGTCATGATCTTTTCCGGCGTCAGGTCTTCCCAGACCATTTCCACGATGCGGCGGCCGCATTGGGTGGACATGCGCTGGTGATTGGCGTCCGCGGCCGGGATGGACGACGCGCCGGGAAGCGTCAGACCCATGGCTTCGGCAATCGCGGTCATGGTCGATGCGGTTCCCATAGTCATGCAATGGCCGTAGGACCGGGCGATGCCGCCCTCGATCCCCTGCCATTCCTCCTTCGAGATAGTGCCTGCGCGGCGCTCGTCCCAATATTTGAAGCCGTCCGTGCCGGAGCCCAGATATTTACCGGCATAATTGCCGCGCAGCATCGGCCCGGCAGGCAGGAAGATGAACGGCAGGCCCATGCTGACCGCGCCCATGACAAGCCCCGGCGTGGTCTTGTCGCAGCCGCCCATCAACACCGCGCCGTCGATCGGATGCGAGCGCAGCAGTTCCTCGGTCTCCATCGCCAGCATGTTGCGGTAGAGCATGGTCGTCGGCTTCACGAAATTTTCCGACAGCGACAATGCAGGCAACTCCATCGGGAAGCCGCCCGCCTGCAGGATGCCGCGCTTGACCCACTCCACCCGGTCCTTGAAATGCATGTGGCACGGCTGCGCCTCGGACCATGTATTTATGACGGCGATGATCGGACGACCTTCCCAGTCGACCGGATCATATCCCATCTGCATGGTGCGCGAGCGATGCCCGAATGAACGTTGGTCGTCCGGCAGCATCCAGCGCGCCGAACGCAGATCACCATAGGTCTTTCTGGTCATTTCCTACCTTCCCGATCAGAGCGCTTCCCGAAAGGCAAAAGCGGCTTCCGGGAGAAATAAATGGTTTGGGAGCATCCGGGCGGTCCCGTCACACGCCCCTCATCCGGTGCACCGCGGCACCGGCGACCGAAGCCGCGGCCAAAAACACGCCGCCCGACAGGGGCGCTGCGTCCAGTGCCGCGCCCGGCACCTGCCGGTGCGAAGTGATGGCCAGAAGTGTGAGGCCCGGCCCGCAAAAACAGGGCATTGTCGGGGCTGGAACCGGGACCGGCACCTTTTCCAGCAGATTGCCGTCACGGTCGAAGCGGTTCAGGACACCCGCCGATACGCCTGCGCTCCAATAAGCGCCCCCGGCATCGCAGGCCCCGCCATCCGGCCTGCCGCCCTGCTCATCAAGATCGCGGATGCGCTTTCGCCCGCTGACGCCGCCCGTTTCGGGGTCGAAGTCGTAGCGATCGATCCACGGCCCGCGTGAATCCGTATGGAACATGGTTCTGCCATCCGCCGTCCAGGCGAGGCCGTTTGAAATCCTGAAGCCGTCGGCCTTCACGGATGCATCGCCATCCCCCGTCACCCGATAAAGCCGCGATATGGGCTCGCGCTCGGGACGGCCATGCATGCTGCCGACCCAGAACGCGCCGTCGGGACCGACCTTGCCGTCATTGAGGCGGGACGTTGCAGGCTCATCAAAGGCGGACCATAACGCTTCCTGACTGCCGGTTTCAGGATCGAACAGCACGACCTCGCGCGAAAGCGCCACGACAAGCCGTCCGCTTTCGGTCAATCCGAGGCTTGCCACCTTGCTGTCGAAAGACCATTCGCGAAGCGGGCCCCGGTCAAGGTCGATTTCATATATGCGTCGCCCCTCGATATCGCAGGCAAAGAGTGTCTGCCTGCGGTCATCCCAGACCGGGCTTTCCATCAACTCCCCGCGCAGATCGGCTATGCAGCGAAACGGCTCCATCATTCAGCCTCCGTCTTTCTCCTGACGACGTCAGGGTGATCGAGCACGAAACCGGAGAGTTCCAATCCAAGGCCCGCGCCTTCGAATGGATAGATCACGCCTTTTTCGATGCGCGGCATCACCGTCACCAGATCGCGATACCAGGACGTGTAATAGGCGCGGACCGACTCCTGATAGATCGCGTTCGGCGCATTGAGCGACAGGTGGATGGAAGCGGCAAACACCACCGGGCCGGTGCAGTCATGCGGCGCGATGGGTCGCTGGAAGGCCTCGGCCATGGTGGCGATCTTCTTGGCTTCGGAAAGCCCACCGCACCATGAAATGTCGAGCATCACATAGTCGGACGCATCGGCCCGCAGCACATCGAGAAACTGCGCGCGCGTCGCCATGGTTTCGCTGGCGCAGACCGGAATGCCGGACTGGCGGGCATAAACGGCAAGCGCCTGCGGGTTCATCATCTTGATCGGATCTTCCGACCAGAATGGCCGGAAGGCCTTCAGCTCGCGCGCGATGGCGAGCGCCGATGTGAGGTCCCACATGGAGTGGAACTCGACCATGATTTCCATCCGGTCGCCAACCGCATCGCGTATCTGACGGAACGGTTGCAGCGCCTTGTCGAGATCACCGGCGTGGATGAAATTCCCGCCGGAAGCGACGGCAAACGGATCGAAGGGCCAGATTTTCATGGCCGTTATGCCTTCCGACAGAAGGCTTTCGGCAAGCGCGCCCGCATCCCTGTGAAAGGCGAGCTGGTCCTCATATGGCCCTTCCTTCGCTTCGTCCGCATCGCCGATATAGCGGCGCGCGCCACTCTTGTTATAGGTGTAACCGGCGCAGGTATTGTAGGTGCGGATCGATTGGCGCGACAGGCCGCCCAGCAACTGGTGGATCGGCTGGCCGGTCAGCTTGCCGAAAATATCCCAAAGCGCGATGTCGATTGCCGAGGCGGCGCGGATTTCCACGCCCGAGGAACGAAAGCCGACATAGGGTTCCAGCAGCAGTTTCGAAATGCGGTCGATCTCCAGCGGGTTCTGGCCAAGGAGCAGCGGCGCAACATCGCTGTGGATATAGGCTGCAACCGCATTTGCCCCACGAAATGTTTCGCCAAGCCCGACGATACCTTCGTCGGTGTGAACCTGCACCCACAAGATGTTGTTGAGGTGCGGAAGCTGCACCGTTTCGATTGCGGTGATCTTCATCCTGTAACCTCAATGCGCGGACGGTTGACGGTTGCGTGCCACGATCTGCGTCGGATTGACGAAACGCAGCGCCAGAAGCAGCCAGACCAGCGAGGTGACCATGTAGATGACCGCCATGGCATCGATGGACTGCACCGAGCGGACCCCGGCGGCGAACACCGAATAATAGAGCGCGACCACCAAAGTTTGCGATGTCGGCCCGGCGGTGAGGAAGGTCAGTTCGAACATCGCCACCGTGCGCACCAGAACCAGAAGCATGGCCGCGAGAACGCCCGGCATCAGCATGGGCAGAAGCACATGGATGAAGAGCTTGAACGTGCCTGCGCCGAACACGCGCGCCGCCGCTTCCACCTTCGGGTCGATCTGCTCGATGAACGGGATCATCACCAGAATGACGAAGGGGACCGTCGGCACGAGATTGGCGAGCACCACGCCCCAGAAAGTGCCGCCCACGCCGAACTTGTAGAGCACGGTCGCCAGCGGAATGCCGAAGGTTATCGGCGGCACCAGAAGCGGCAGCAGGAAGATCAGGAGCACAAGCTTCTTGCCGGGAAAATCGCGGCGCGCCATGGCATAGGCTGCCGTCACGCCCAGAATGCCCGACAGGATCACCACGGCAAAGACGACCTGAAACGTGACCAGCAGCACCTGATCGAGCTGGAATTCGGCCCAGGCCGCCGCATACCAGCGCGTGGTGAACGCTTCGGGCAGCCAGGTGCCGAGCCAGCGCGTGCCGAAGCTCGAAACCACCACAGCCGTGATGACCGCAAGGACATTGAGCACGAAGAAGCCGGTCACGAGCCAGACGAGGGTGATCCAGAGCTTGGAAAGGACGGAAGTATCGCGGATCATGGCCTATCCCTTTCCGCCGGCGGTGGAACCGCGATAGAAGAGCGAACGCACGCCGAGAAGCGCGCCGACGACAAGCAACTGCACGCCCGCCATGATCATCGCGATGGATGAAGCCATGGAGTCGTCATATTGCTCGAACGCCGCCTGTGCCGCGGCAATCGAGATCACCCGCGTCGGACCCGACGGCGCGCCCAGAAGGACGGCGGAGGGAAACACGGCGAAGGCCTGCACGAAGGTGAGACAGGCCGCGACGACCAGCCCCGGCACCAGCAGTGGCAGCATGACATGGCGAAAGCGCTGCCAGCTGTTTGCGCCATGGGTGGCGGCGGCGCGTTCCAGCGCGGGATCGATGCCCGTGATATAGGAAAGCGTCAGCAGGAAGGTGAACGGAAACACCGTGATGACCAGCGATGCGAAGACGCCCCAGTAATTGTTGGTGAGCTTCAACGGGCTGTCGATGAGGCCGATGGTGATCAGCGTGCGGCTGAACCAGCCTTGAGGTCCCAGATAGTTCAGCAACCCCTCCGCGATCAGGACGGTGCCAAGCGTTACCGGCAGGACGAGGATCGTGGTGAGCAGGCGCTGGCGGCGCATCAGCCGCACGCGCATGGCAATCGGAACCGCGAAAAGGACACTGATGAGGGTAACGGGGACCGCCAGCCACAGCGTCGCGCCGATGGTCTTGTAGAGGTAGGGATCGGAGAAGAACTTGCTGTAATTGGCAAGCGCGCCCCCTCCGTCGAGCGGGTTGAAGGACAGGACCAGCCCGTAAAGAAACGGATAGATGAACACGCCCACCACAAAAAGCAGCGCGGGCAGGATCAGAAGGGTGACGCCATCGAAGCCGCGATTGGCGAGGCGTTGCCGCAGGCCGGGCCGCAAGGCGGGATTGAGCGGTGCGTCTGCATAGGTCTCGACTGCCATCGCTCAGCCCTCCGCCGGAAAGACCAGCGCATGGCCGGCATCGATGCCGAGCACGATGCGGCTGCCGGGTTCAACGCCGTGCGGCCCGTGAAAGATCAGTTCCATCCCGGTTTCGGTGCGGGCGGTGCCGACATATTCGCGCCCGCGATATTCGATGGTCTCGACGGTGGCCTGCAAGTCGTTGCGGTGGCCCGAACCGGACACGACATCATCGCCGCGCGCCATCAGCACGGCATCATCGCCCGGCCGAAGCTCGTCCATGGCGCGCCCGACGAGTTCGCTTCCGGCCACGGCAATGACCGCCTGCCCGTTTTCTACGCGCAGGACCCTGCCCGGCAAGGCGTTGCGGAAGCCCATGAAGGCGGCAACGTCGCGATAGCGCGGCTCTTCGTAGAGTTCGTGCGGCTTGCCGACCTGACGGATTTCGCCATCGCGCAGGACCACGATGCGGTCGGCAAGCGAAAGGGCCTCGTCCTGGTCATGGGTCACATAGATCGTCGTGGAGCCGAGCTGGTTATGGATGCGGCGGATTTCGGCGCGCATCTCAAGGCGCAGCTTGGCATCGAGATTGGAAAGCGGCTCGTCCATCAGAACCAGCGGCGGCTCGATGACGATGGCGCGGGCAATCGCCACGCGCTGCTGCTGGCCGCCGGAAAGCTGCCCCGGCAGTTTTTCTTCCTGCCCTTGCAGGCGCACCAGAGCCAATGCGGCCCGCGCGCGCTTTTCGATTTCGCTTTTCGCCAGACCGCGCATCTTGAGGCCGAAGCCGACATTCTGCAAAACGTTCATATGCGGAAACAGCGCATAATTCTGGAACACCATGCCGAAGCCGCGATCTTCGGGCTTCAGCTGGTCCACTCGTCGCTCGTCGATATAGATGCCGCCGCCCGTCGTGCCGAGAAGTCCGGCGATGCAGTTGAGAGCCGTCGATTTTCCGCAGCCCGAAGGCCCCAGAAGCGCGATGAACTCGCCCTTGCGGATGGTGAGGTTGATATCCCTCAGGGCAGCGAAAGTCCCGAATGAACGGCTCATGCGGTCGAGCCGGAGTTCTTGAAATGACATTGACGCAAGCACCATGGTTTGGAATTGGCGAGTATCGGCGCCCCGTGACGGGCCGTTTGCAGCCCGTCACGCAGCCGTCGGTTCATCAGCCTCCGGCGACCTCTTCGTCCCAGCGGCGGAACGCGGCAACCAGCGCCTCCGGCTCAAGCGGCAGCTCGATCGGATTGTTGGCGATCCAGTCGGCATATTCCGGACGGCCGAACTCCGCGATGATGTTCTGGCTTTCCTTCGGCGCCATCTCGATGGTGACATCCTTCACCGCCGGGCCCGGATAGAAATATCCGGCGTCATAGGAATAGGCCTGCTGGTCAGGCTTGAGCGCGAACTTGATGAACTCCATGAGCACCGCTACCTTTTCCTCCGGCACGCCCTTGGGGATCGCGAAATAATGCGCGTCGCAAACCCAGTGGAAGCCGTCGAGCTTGCTGACGCCCATCTCCTTCGGCACTACGCCCAGCGCACGCGGGTTGATGTCCCAGCCGGTCGTCGTTACCGTCATGTCCCGCGTGCCTTCGCCCAGTTCCTTCATGAGCGCGCCCGTGCCTGCCGGGTAATATTCGATGTTCTTGTGCAGTTCCTTCAGATAGGCCCAGGTCTTATCCCAGCCCTTGACCGGGTCTTTCGGGTCGCTGTCCTTCAGAAGATAGGGAAGCCCCATCAGGAAGGTGCGCCCCGGACCGGAATTGGCCGGGCGGGCATAGATGAACTTGTTCGGATTTTCCTTTGCCCAGGCGAGCAGTTCTTCCGCGGTCTTCGGCGGCGTCTTCACCTTGTCGGGATGATATTCAAGCAGGGGGCCGGATGGGTAATAGGAAACGACGACGCCCTTGCCCTTCGACATTTCCTGCATGCGCCAGGCGGGTTCCAGATAGATATCCTGCAACTTCGGCAGGCCGTTGTCCGGCAGCGCAATGATGTCGGTCCATATGTCGTCGGCAAGCCCGGCGGAAAGCGCGTCCGGCCCGACGATCACCATGTCGATGTCGATGCGGTTGGCGCGCTGCTGCGCCTTGATCTTTCCCGGCAGTTCCGGCGCCGGTGCCTTGTTGAAGGTGAAGCGCGAGACGAGCGCCTTCTGCCCGGCTGCGAAATTATCGAAGATCGGCTGTGTCAGCGCCAGATTGCCAGCGGCATCGATGACGTTGAGCGCCACCGGCGAGGACGGCAGCTTCGCCGACTGCGCCCATGCGCCCTTAGGCAGCATGAGCCCCATGCCGGTCGCAATCCCGGCCCCCGCCATGAATGTGCGGCGTGAAATTCCCTTGTTCATGTTCTCCTCCACTTTCTGGTTATCCGGTGCGCCCCTCTTCTCCCTGTCAGGACGCCCGGGTTCATTAGTCAGACAATGCCATCGCTCTCCCAGCCAGAGACGATCTTGCGAAGCGTCCCACGATCATTCGCTTCAAGCTGCGGCAGTCCGGGAAGCCGCACCTTGCCCACATCAAGCCCCTGAATCTGCAAGGCTTCCTTCACAACAGTCACATTGGCGCCGTTGCGGTATCTGGTGCGCATGGTCTCGAAATCGGCAATGCTTTCGACCACTGCCCGCGCCCTTGCGAAATCTCCCGCCTCCAGCGCGTTCCACACGGCAAGCGAGCGCTTCGGCGCGACATTGACGAGGCCGGAGGTGAAACCGCGCCCGCCAAGGGCATAGAACGGCAAGGCCCAGCTTTCCGCCAGACCGCAGATCCAGGTCGCTTCCATGCCCTTCGTCGCCCGGCAGCACTCGAAGAAAAGCATCGTGTTCTGCGATGCGAACTTGACGCCTGCGACCTTCGGATGGGTGGCAAGGCGCACCATTTCATCGAGCGGGATCAGGTCCGAGCGGATATAGGCGACGATGGGCAGATCGATAGCTTCGGCAATGGCGATGAAGTAATCCACCTGCGCGTGGGGCGCGGCGAAGGGATCGAGCGGATGGTGGATCATCACGCCATCGGCCCCCGCCTTGCCTGCCGCGCTCGCGACCCGGATCGCCTCACGCACCGAACGCCCGGCGGCAGCCGTCACAGCAGCCTTTCCGTCAACCGCGGCAATGGCAATCGCCTGAAGCCGGATGACTTCATCCTCGGTAAGACTGTAGAATTCGCCGGTATTCCCCCCGGTGACGATGTTATGAACACCTGCCTGCGCGATGCGCCCGACGATTTCACCCGTCAGTCCGGCATCGATCTCGCCCCTTGCGTCATAGGCAGTCGCATGCACGCCCGAAATGCCGCGAAGCACCCGGCGGTAGCCCGCTAAATCCATCATTTCCTCCCAATGTACCGGTCAGAAGACCAGTTCGATATGCGTATCCCCCGCTTTCACGATGTGCTCACGCATCAGCCGCTCGGCCAGATCGCCGTTGCGCGCCGTGATTGCCTGCATGATAGTCTCATGTTCCTTGAACGACTGGCGGCGCACATCCTCACGCGACAGGACTGTCACCCTCGCGGCGTGGTCGTACATGCGCTGCGCATTCTGCAACCGGCGCAGATATTCGCAGCCCGATGCCTCATGGATGCCGTCGTGGAACTTCTCGTTCAACTCGATCAGCAGATCGACATTGCCCGCTTCCACCGCCGCGCGCATTTCCTCAATCACCGCGCGAAGAAAGCCGAACGCCTCCTCGCCGCCGTGCTTGGCCGCCTGCCGCGCAATGATGCTTTCCAGCGCGGCACGGGCGAGCGTCATTTCCTCGGCCTGCCGTGCATTGAACGATACGAACGTCCCGCGCCGCGCCTCGGTCCTGACCAGCCCTTCCCCTTCCAGCTGGCGCAGCGCCTCTTTCAACGGGCTCGTGCTGATGCCCAGATCCGAAGCCAGCTGCCTCTCGTTCAGCTTCTCGCCAGACTTGAGGCGTCCGGAAATGATCGCCTCCCGCAGATTGTCATGCACATGATCTCTGAGGCTCTTCACCTTGATCGGAGAAAGGGGGGAAACGTTATCACCCAAGGCAGCACCTGTTTGTCACGAACTTTCGGCCACGATCCTGAAACAGCGAATCTGATATGTCAATATCTGATACATCAGATATCAAATGAAACTGACTCACAGACTGACGGACGGCAAAAAGACGGCGAAACGTCGTCTTTCCCGGATAGGTTCATGCAAAAGAAGGGTGCGCTCCGGCTTGAAACCGGCAAAAAGGGGAGCAGTTGTGCGGGTGGGCCTGTTGCGCCGCCGGAGCATTTTCAGCAAAAGTGTGCAACGTCCACGCGGGGAAATCAGTTCACTGGACTGATTTCTTATGCCGCTTCGATGCGTTGGAAAATGCGATAAAACAAATGGTTAGAGCGGTTCCGGCGTTTCTGCCAGAACAGGAACCGCTCTAAGACTGATCCAGTCCGGCCTGCGCGACATGCAGGCGCCTGTAGCGCCCATCCTTCATTTCCAGAAGCGCCGCATGACTGCCCTGCTCGGCGATGCGCCCGCCCTCCACCACCAGAATGCGATCGGCATTGACGATGGTTGCGAGGCGATGCGCGATCACCAGCGTGGTGCGGCCTTGCGAAAGCTCGGCCAGCGACTGCTGGATGGCGCGTTCGGTTTCCGTATCGAGCGCGGACGTCGCTTCATCGAGGATAAGGATAGGCGGGTTTTTGAGAAATATGCGCGCAATGGCCAGGCGCTGCTTCTGCCCGCCCGAAAGCTTCACGCCACGCTCGCCAATGACCGTGTCGTAGCCGTCCGGCAGGCTGGCGATGACACCATCAAGCCGCGCGCGGCGCGCGGCCTCGGCGATTTCCGCGTCGGTCGCATCGAGACGGCCATAGGCTATGTTTTCCCGGATCGTTCCCGCGAACAGGAAAACATCCTGGCTGACGATGCCGATGTTGGAGCGCAGGGATTTCAGCGTCATATCGCGAATGTCGATGCCGTCGGCAAGGATTGCGCCCTTCGTCACGTCATAAAAGCGCGGCAGCAGCGAGCAGATCGTGGTCTTGCCCGCACCCGATGGACCGACGAAGGCAATGGTTTCGCTTGCGCGGATGGAAATATCGAGGCCGTCGACAATAGGACGCGCGGCGCTGTAGCCGAAGCTCACATCGCAATATTCGATATCACCGGTCAGGCGCGCAACCGTCTGCGCACCGGGGCGGTCCGCAATATCCGGGCGCGTGTCGAGAAACTCCGTATAGCGCTGGAAACCGGCAATGCCCTTGGGATAGGTCTCAATGACCGAATTGATCTTTTCGATCGGGCGGAAGAACACGTTGACCAGCAGCAGGAAGCCGACGAACCCGCCAGCCGTCAGTTCGCCGCGCACCACGAACCACGCGCCCGCCAGCATCACCACGACCTGCACGAAGCGCATCGACAGATAGGAGAGCGACATGGACGCCGCCATAATCTTGTAGGCAGCAAGCTTGGTGGTCAGGTATTTGTCGTTGCTTTCGGCGAAGAGCTGCCGCTCGTGGTCCTCGTTCGTAAAGGCCTGAACGACGCGGATGCCGCCGACATTTTCCTCGATGCGGGCGTTGAAATCGCCGACGCGCCGGTAAAGCGCGTGCCATGTGTTGGTCATGCGCCCGCCGTAACGGGTGGTGACATAGGCCGACAGCGGAACGATGACGGCGGTAATCAGCGCCAGCGGCGGGTGCACCCACAGCATAAGGATGAAGGCGCCGATAAGCGTCATGATCGCGATGAAGACATCCTCGGGGCCGTGATGCGCCACCTCGCCGATTTCTTCCAGATCCTTGGTCAGCCGCGCGACCAGATGGCCGGTCTTCTGGTTGTCGAAGAAGCCGAAGGAAAGCTTCTGCAAGTGATCGAAAGCCTTGCGCCGCATCTCTGTCTCGATCTTGATGCCGAGCATATGCCCCCAATAGGTTACGATGACCTGCAGGAAGGCATTGAGAACATAGATGGCCAGCAAGCCAACCGCAGCGACGGCGATAACGCCGAGCTGCCCGGTGGGCAGCAGCTTGTCGATGAAAAGCGTGACGGCGACCGGAAAGGCAAGCTCAAGCAGGCCGGATGCCACCGCACTGGAAAAATCCAGAGCGAACAGCCCACGATGCGGACGGTAATATCCGGCAAAGCGTTTCAGCAACCCAGCCATGATGCGGCTCCCTCGAAATCAATCACAGGGTGCCTAACTCATTCATCTCCCTATTAAAAGGGTAATCTGACCCCAGAGTTCAAGATTGGGGCGCCACCGTTGCCATCCGGTTGAGAATGCGGTCGTGGAAAAGCATGCCCAGACACATCATCGCGACAAAGAGCCAGACTTGCGGCAGGCCCATCGAGAGCGCCGACACGACAGGACCGGGGCAGAATCCGGCGAGCCCCCAGCCCGCGCCGAATATCGCGGAACCGGCGATCAGCCGCCGGTCGATTTCGGTCTTTTCCGGCAGATGGAAGGATTGGCCGAGCACGGGCCGCGCCATGCGCCGCTGCAACAGGACGCCGGGGATTGCCACCAGCAGAGCACCGCCCAGCACGAAGGCAAGGCTGAGATCCCAATGGCCGCTGGCAATATTCAGGAATCCCGTCACGCGGGCGGGATCGATCATGCCCGACAGCGACAGGCCGAAACCGAAGATCGCACCGGCAAGCAAGGTCACGGAGAGGCGTGCGAATGCCGACTGCTTCATAGGAACGCTCCCGAAATGGTGGCAACCACGATGCCGGTTATGAGGAAAGTGAGCGTCGCCGCTATCGAGCGCCCGGAAAACCGCGCCATGCCGAGAATGCCGTGGCCCGACGTGCAGCCCGACCCCATGCGGGTTCCGATGCCGACCAGAAGCCCGGCCACGATGATGACGGGCCATGACATGGCCATCGTGACGGGGGGAAAGGAGCCATAGATTGCGGCATAGATAATCGGCCCCAGAACGAGGCCGACGACGAAGACCGCATTGGCCGGAATCTGCTGCCCCTCCAGAAGCCGCCCGATGATGCCGCTGATACCGGCAATGCGTCCGTTGAAGACGAGAAGCAGGACCGCGGAAAGGCCAAGCAGCATTCCGCCTGTCAGCGATTGCAGATAGGTGGCGATCATGACCGGACCTCCGATGCACAGAAGATGCCGTAGAGAGCCTCGATCAGCTGCGCGGCCCTCGCTTCGGTCAGCCGGTAGAAAATCTGCTTCGCCTCGCGACGGGTTTCGACCACGCCCGCCTCCCGCAGCACGCCCAGTTGCTGCGACAGCGTCGGCTGATGGATGCCTAGCGCTTCCTCCAGCTCGCCGACCGAATATTCGCCTTCTGCAAGCGTGCAGGCCAGCATGAGCCGCGCCGGATGCGACAGCGTCTTGAGGAGTTCGGCAACCTCTGTTGCCCGGCCTTCCATTTCCGCGCGCGTCATCCTCTTTGCATTGGCGGGCGCACGGCCCGAAATCGCATCCATCTCGTCACCTCATAATCAATATACAATTAAATATAATATATAATGAGTTTTGCAAGAGGAAGCCGGAACAATGATGCCGCCGTTCATTTCCGAACGGCGGCACCAAAGTCAGTATGCAAGAAGCGACTGGACTGCGGCCAGTTCCGTCTGGCGCAATTCGTGCCCGCCCGGATGCCAGACAAGCTCGACATCGGCTTTCTGGCGCTCGAAATATTGCGCCAGCGCTTTCGTCAGGTCCGGCGGACAGATGGGGTCCATCCGCCCGGCGGTCATGAGGATTTTCTCTCCTTCAAGCGCCTGATTGTCCTTCGGCCTGAACGGAACCAGCGGATGCAGAAGCGCTGCCTTGTCGAAGACCCTGCCTTTCTCGATCAGCAGGTTCGCCATGATGTTGGCCCCGTTGGAATAGCCGAGCCCGATCACTTCGGACGGCTTGTATTCAGCCGCAAGGGCGGCAATGAACCCGGCCATCTTGTCGGTGGCGCGGGCAAGGTCTTCCATGTCATAGACGCCCTCGCCCGTGCGGCGGAAGAAGCGCGCGGCGCCATATTCCGACACGTCGCCGCGCGGCGACACGATGGTCGCGTCCGGCAAAAGCTGTTCCGCCAGACCGAAAAACTGGTTTTCGTCGCCGCCTGTGCCGTGAAACACGATGAAGAGCGGCGCACCCTTTGCACCGGCCTTCAGCCGGTGCTCATAGGTTTGAGTGGTCATGTTCGTTTCCTCCCTGCGCCTCAGATCTTGTCGAGATGTTCTTCAAGATAGCTGCGCAGATGCTGGTGCTGCGTCGGCAGCTTCAATGCTTCGCCAAGATGCGCAGTGTCCTCGTCGCGGTCGAAACCGGGTTCGTTGGTCGCCACCTCGAACAACACGCCGCCCGGCGTGCGGAAATAGATCGCCCAGAAATAATCGCGGTCGATGACCGGCGTGACGTGATAGCCCGTATCCATCAGCGCCTTGCGCACTTCCAATTGCTTCTCGCGATTTTCGACCGCGAAAGCCACATGATGCACGGAACCCGCGCCCTGCTGGTTGCAGCCCACTGCCGGAAGCGTCTCCAGATCGACGACGCCCGCGCCATTGCCCTCCGGCATGATGAAGCGGCTGACGCCGTCCTTCGCGTCGAACTTCTGGTATCCCATATATTTCAGCAGTTCGGCTGTGGCGCCCTCGTCGCGAAGCCGCATCGAGACCGAATGAAAGCCACGGATTGCATGGTCGGGATCGATCCCTTCATGCGCCCATGGCGCACGCGGATCGTCCTTCACTTCGACCAGCGCAAAGCTGTCGCCGTCCGGCCCGCGAAAATGGACACGCTTTTCACCGAACGCCTCGTCTTCCGATTCCACCTTGACGGCGGACTGCTCGAACCGGTCCTTCCAGAAACCGAGCGATCCCTGCGGCACGGCAAAGACGGTCGTTCCCACCTCGCCCGTGCCGTCGCGTCCGCGCGGTATGCCGGGGAACGGGAAATAGGTCATGACGGTGCCGGGCGTGCCGACTTCGTCACCATAATAGAGGTGGTAAACGCTCGGATCGTCGAAATTGACGGTCTTCTTGACGCGGCGCAGCCCCAGGACATCGGTAAAGAACCGGTTGTTGGAGCGCGCATCGGCGGCAAGCGAGGTGACGTGGTGGAGGCCCTTGATCTGGTTAAGCATGGCGATCTCTCCTATTGTGTTGCCGCTAATATAACCATCGTCATGGGACTTGAAATATTGACGGTGCTACACAGATTGTATCTGTTTCAGATACAGTTGCGGGCAACCGCGATTTCCATCTGGACGCAGCACCCTTTGAACGTTTAGCTACCGCTAACCCAACACAGAAAGGTTTCCCATGGCATCCGGCTTGTTCGCACTTCTCGATGATGTCGCGGCCATTGCAAAAATGGCGGCAGCCTCGCTCGACGATGTCGCAGGACAGACGGCAAAGGCCAGCGCCAAGGCGGCGGGCATCGTCATCGACGACACGGCCGTCACCCCGAAATATGTCGTGGGGCTGAAGCCTGAACGCGAATTGCCGGTCATCTGGAAGATCACCAAGGGATCGCTGCGCAACAAGCTCGTCTTCCTGCTGCCGCTGGCGCTCATCCTCGGTTATTTCGCGCCGTCCTTCATCATGCCGCTTCTCATGATCGGCGGTGTCTATCTGGCTTTTGAAGGAACGGAAAAGCTGGTGGAATTCTTCATTCCGCACAGCGAAGAGGCACATGAGGAAACCAAGGCCGGTACGCCGCAGGAGATCGAGGAAACGACCGTCAATGGCGCGATCCGTACCGATTTCATCCTGTCGGCGGAAATCATGGCGCTGACACTGGCGGGGCTCGCCCCTTCAAGCATCTATACGCAGGCGGCTATCCTCGCCAGCGTCGCCATATTGATCACCTTCGTCGTTTACGGCGTGGTCGGCATCATCGTGAAGCTCGATGACGTGGGCGTCTCGCTGGTGCGCAACAGCCATACCGCTTTCGGCAGGCAGCTCGGCAAGGGGCTGGTCGCGGCATGCCCGTCATCCTCAAGGTCCTGAGCACCGTCGGCACCGTCGCCATGCTCTGGGTCGGCGGCAGCATCATCGTTCACGGGCTGGATTCCATCGGCATCCACAGCGTCGAAGCCTTCATCCATACCCTCGTTTCGCACCTGCCGACCGAAGGCACCCGTTTTGCAGCCGCCTTCGAATGGATCGCAACGTCTTTCCTGCAGGCAGTGCTCGCCGTCCTGATCGGCATTGTCGTGGTGATCGTCGTCAAGGGCTACAAGTCCCTGAAGGCGAAGGCCTGAATCAGAAAGCCCGGCAAAAGCCGGGCTTTTCAATGAATTATATCGTGAAGCTCAGATATTGGGCTCGATCTTGCCCTTCCCCTTGGCTCCGCCCTTGTCCTTAGCGGTGAGCCTGTCGATATAGGCGAGGAACAGCGCCGAGAATACGAATGCCAGATGGATGATGGTGAACCACATCAGCTGGCCCGACGTATAGCTGGTCGCGTTGAGGAATATCTGCAGCAGATGGATCGACGAAATCGCAACGATGGTCGAGGCGACCTTGATCTTGAGCGAACCGGCATCGATGGTGCCGAGCCAGTGCACCTCGTCGCCCGCCTGATCGAAGCGGCTGACGAAATTCTCGTAGCCCGAAATGATGACCATCACCACGAGGCTCGCAATCAGCGCCGCGTCGATGAGCCCGAGGACTTTCAGGATCGTGTCGGTGTCGTTGAGCGCGGTGACTTTCGTGGCAAAATCGAACAGCTTGCCCACGAAGGATACGGCATAGATCGCCAGCGCCACGGCAAGGCCGAGATAAAAGACCACCAGCAGCCAGCGCGACGCCAGAATGATGTTTTCGATCAGGAGTTCAATTCGTTTCATCGATCCGTTTCCAGGTAATCATGCGGATACCCTCTTAAAAAACATCGCGCCTTTGACAAGCGCGCGAGATATTGAATGATGTGCAAAAGTAGGAACGCGACCGCTTTCCTGCAATATCAGCCCGCCTCCGTCGCCTCGAGCAATTCCAGGGCAAGCTTCCGTGCGCCTGCGGAAATATCCGGATTGAAGATCAGCCAGTAGCCATTGTCGCTCGTCTGCGACACCTCGCAGGCATGGACAAGCTGACCCCGCTGCACGGCGCCGTCGATCAGCCCCGCCCAGCCGAGCGCCACGCCCTGATCGGCAATCGCTGCCTCGATCACCAGGTTATAGGTGTTGAAGACCAGCCCGTAATTGCCGTCCTCAATATCTTCACCGATAGCATCGAGCCATGACTGCCATGTGAACCAGCGGTCGCCCTGCAAGGTGTCGAGATGCAGGAGCGGGGCCGCGCCGAGCCGTTTCCCGTCCGGAAAGGGACCATGCGCGGCAAGATAGGCCGGGGAACACACCGGCACGACCTTTTCGCCGATGAAGGCTATGGCGTCCTTCGGGAAGTCCCCGCGTCCGCCGAAGAGGATTGAAATGTCCGCGTCACGCCGGTCGAGCGGCTGAAGCATGGACGATGCCGTGATGCGCACATCCACTTCCGGATGTTTCGGGCGGAACTGCGCGACACGCGGCATCAGCCAGAAGGTTGCGAAGCCGTAATCGGTTGCGATGCGCAATCCCGGCGCACGCTGGCGACGTCTGATCTGCTGCACAGCCTCATCGATTCCATCCAGACCGCTGCGCACCGCATCGTAAAGAATGCGGCCTTCGGGCAGAATTTCGACCCCGCGGGCGCGCCGGGCGAACAGCGCGACGCCCAGACGCTCCTCGATGCGTTTTATCTGATAACTCACTGCCGGTTGTGTCATGCCCAGTTCACGCGCTGCGAGGGTCAGATTTTCCAATCGTCCCACCGCTTCGAAAACGCCAAGGCTGCCAAGATCCCAGGATGGAGAAACCATAAAAACTTTCTATAGCTTCGATAAAAAAAGAATGGGTTTTTCCTTAGCCTAAATGATGTTTTCCTTAAAGTAGGAATGCGAGACATAACCGGTTTTAATCTATAAGAGGGGTCATCAAATGCGCTACTTCAAGATTGCGGCACTGGCGTTCACGGCACTGGCGGGGCTTTCGGGAACGGCTTCCGCTGCCGATCCGGCGGCTTGCGAAACCATCCGCCTGTCCGATCCGGGCTGGACCGACATTACCTCCACCAACTCCATCGCCAGCGTCTTGCTGGAAGGGCTCGGCTATAAGCCGGATGTGAAGACCATGTCCGTGCCGATCGGCTATGAGGCGCTGAAAACCGGCAATCTGGACGTCTTCCTTGGCAACTGGATGCCCGCGCAGCAGAAATTCCGCGACGATCTCGACAAGGCCAAGGCTGCCGAAGTCATCGTGAAAAACCTCGAAGGTGCGAAGTTCACGCTGGCCGTGCCGGACTATGTGGCAAGCGAAGGCGTGAAGGATTTCACCGACCTTGCCGCCCATGCCGACAAGTTCGGCAAGGAAATCTACGGCATCGAACCGGGCGCGCCTGCCAACCAGAATATCCAGAAGATCATCGAGGACCAGAAATTCAAGCTCGACGGCTGGAAGCTGGTGGAATCGAGCGAGCAGGCGATGCTCGCGCAGGTGGACCGCAAGAACAAGGACAAGAACTGGGTCGTGTTCCTCGCCTGGGCGCCGCACCCGATGAACACAAAACTGAACATCGAATATCTGGCAGGCGGCGATGACTATTTCGGCCCGAATTTCGGCGGCGCGGAAGTCTACACGCTTGGCCGCACCGGATGGGCCGCACAGTGCCCGAATGCGGCAAGCTTCTTCAAGAACCTCGTCTTCACCGTCGACATCGAGAACGAACTGATGGGCAAGATTCTCGATGGCGGTGCGGAAGGTCCCGCAGCCGCGAAGGAATGGCTGAAGGCGCATCCCGACCAGATCGACAAGTGGCTTGCAGGCGTCACAACCTTCAAGGGCGAACCGGGCGCGGAAGCCGTCAAGGCGAGCCTCGGCCTCTGATCCTGACAAGCACGAAGAGCAAGGCGGGCGTTTCGGCGCCCGCCATTTCGCGTTTCCACACCTGCCAACGGTTCCGCACAATGAAAAAGCCGAATATCCTCATCCTCATGGTCGACCAGCTGAACGGCACCTTCTTTCCGGACGGCCCGGCCGAATTTCTCCACGTTCCACATTTGAGAAAGCTTGCCGAACGCTCCGCCCGTTTTGCCAATTGCTACACGGCCAGCCCGCTTTGTGCTCCCGCGCGCGCATCGTTCATGTCGGGCCAGTTGCCGTTCCGCACCGGCGTCTACGACAATGCGGCGGAATTTTCGTCGGAAATCCCGACCTATGCGCATCATCTGCGCAACGCCGGCTACCAGACGGCGCTCTCCGGCAAGATGCATTTCGTCGGGCCGGACCAGCTGCACGGTTTTGAACAGCGGCTTACGACCGACATCTACCCGGCGGATTTCGGCTGGACCCCCGATTATCGCAAGCCCGGCGAGCGCATCGACTGGTGGTATCACAATCTCGGCTCCATCACCGGGGCAGGTTCCGCCGAAATAACCAACCAGCTCGAATATGACGATGAGGTGGCCTATCAGGCCGAAGCAAAGCTCTATGATCTGGCTCGCGGCCACGACCAGCGGCCATGGTGCCTGACGGTCAGTTTCACCCATCCGCACGATCCCTATGTGGCGCGCAAGCGCTTCTTCGATCTCTATGCGGATATTCCCGAACTTGATCCGAAAATCGGACCGCTTGATGAAAGCGGGATCGACCCGCATACCGAGCGGCTGCTGCGGGCCTGCAAGGCGGAGGACTACGACCTCACCCGCGAACAGGTTCGCGCGGCGCGGCAGGCCTATTTCGCCAATATATCCTATGTGGACGAGAAGATCGGCGCGCTGCTCGATGTAATCGAGCGCTGCGGCATGGCTGACGACACGATTGTGGTCTTCACTTCCGACCATGGCGACATGCTGGGCGAACGCGGCCTGTGGTTCAAGATGAGCTTCTTTGAAGGTTCCGCCCGCGTTCCGTTGATGATTGCCGCGCCGCAATTGCAGGCTGGCCGCGTGGACGCGCCGGTCTCCACGCTCGACGTCCTGCCGACGCTGGCAGACCTTGCCGGCATAGACCTCAAGGGCATCATGCCATGGACCGATGGCGTTGCGCTGGCAGGCGTTGCTTCGGGTTCCGCCGAACGCGGTCCGGTGCCTGTCGAATATGCCGCCGAAGGCACGGTCGCGCCGATGGTTTCGCTGCGCGATGGAGACTGGAAGCTCAACCTGTGCCGCGCCGACCCGCCGCAACTTTTCAACCTTGCCGACGATCCGGACGAGATGCGCAATCTGGCGGAAAATCCGGAATTCAAGGCAGTTCTGGACAATCTTCTGGCCAAGGCGGAACAGCGCTGGAATCTGGACCGCTACGATGCCGATGTTCGCGCCAGCCAGGCGCGCCGTCATGTCGTCTATCCGGCATTGCGTAACGGCGCCTATTATCCATGGGATTACCAGCCGCTGCAAAAGGCATCCGAGCGCTACATGCGCAACCATATGGACCTGAACGTGCTGGAAGAAAACCAGCGCTTTCCACGCTGAGTGAGAAAGCGGGGCCCACGGCCCCGCCTGCTCCAGTTCCTACTGTTCCGAGAACTCCAGAACCGTGCCGCTGGCATTTTCCGGCAACACGGCGATGCCTGCCGGTGTCGCCACATGGGAAACCCCGTTGGCTTCGAGAACGCCACGCGCCTTGTCCAGCGACGCAACGCGAATGCGCAGGGCGGCAAAAGCCTTGCCCGGCGTCTGGCCGAAATCCACACCGGGATAGAGTGCGGCGGCTTTCTCGGCGGTCACAACCCATATGTCAGCCGAACGCGTGCCGGTCGAAACCTTCCAGCCGCCATCCTGCGCACCGGCCTTGCCGTCCGCGAAAAGGCGGGCAAACCCCTTGGCGGCTGTTTCCGGGTCGTCCGAAATAGCAATAATGGCGGAAAGGCCATTCGCGCCATTTGCATGTTCGATCAGCTCCGGCAGCCAGACAGTTTCTCGGGTCTTGTGCTGGCACATGAACACCATGCCTTGCGGAACTTCGCTTTCCGCGAAGGATACGGTTTCAAAGGCCGCCACACCCTCGCCGCCACCCGGCAGCTTAACGGGACGCTGGAACGCGCCAACCTCACCCGTCTCGATGCCGAGCGCGCCCAGTTCCGCCTTGGCGTCGCGCGCATTGTCGATCCGGCAGGCAATGGCATGGAGGCCTTCGCCCTGCGTCGCCAGTTTCTCGCGCTGGTGCAGATTGCCCGGCGTCTCGGCGACGATGCCAAGCAGCTCGAAATAATCCTCCGGGAACATGATCGTGTAGTTGCCGGTTCCCTTCTCCTTGCTATGCAGCCCGCGCGGGCTCAACGTGAAGCCGAAACGGCGATATTGCTCGGCACTTTTCTCCAGGTCGCCGACCAGCAGGAAAATATGATCGACGCCTTTGACCGGATGAGACATGCAAAACTTCCTTTTACTTCTTGGTCGGAGCCAGAACGATCTCGTGGATCGTAACCTTGGGATTCATATTGGCAACATAAAGTGCCGTTTCAGCCATATCCTCGGGCTGGATGACCTCATCCATGCGGGAAAGATCGAAACCCGGACGGCGCGCCAGAAGCGGCGTCGCCACCTCGCCGGGGCAAAGCACGGTCGACCGGATGCCGTTCTGCCCTTCCTGCGCATTGAGGCTGGCGCTCAGATCGTTGAGCGCATGTTTGGACGCACCATAGGGAACGCCGCCGCCGGGCGACGAAAACCGCCCTGCCCATGACGATGTGTGGATCATCAACCCGCCGCCTTGCGCGCGCATGGGCGTCAGGGCGGCAGCAATCACGTTGATCGCCCCCTTGATGTTGATATCGATGACATCGTCCCATGAATCGAAATCGATATCCGCCCAGCTGCGGCGCGGAATATTGAGACCGGCATTGTTGCAGAGCACGTCCAGACGGCCCGCCCATTCGACGATAGCTCCGGCAGTAGCAGCGATTGCCTCCCGGTCGAGAACATCTGCCGGAAAAATCCGCGCCTCGCCGCCATTGGCAGCAATTTCCCCGGCAATTGCTGTCAGCGCATCCGCCTTGCGGCCCGTAAGCGCCACCCGCCAGCCTTCTCGGGCGAAGCGCCGCGCCATTGCAGCGCCGATGCCCGACCCGGCGCCGGTAATCCAGACCGTACCGGGTACGATTTTGCCCGAATTGGCGTTCACCTCGGGAGAATTTTGGCTCATCAACAAACTCCGTCGTAAAAAATCGACATTTAATAACGCAGGCTGGTCGAGAATTTTTACCAATTTTGCGACGCATATTAGTTTATCTTGACAATATCGCCACGGAATCTAGCATATCAATGCTTGCATACAATAACGACCCTCTGAAGCGGCATTTCGTTGCAATTTCAGGGGCTTGCACAATATTGGGACGTGCGGGAAAAGAGGCTGGAAAGCCCTCCCTCAACGTCCTTCAGGGGAACAGAGAATGCATATCAGAAAAGCTGGCCTTGGCCTGTTTGTTGCGGCGTTTTCGCTTGCGGCGGTGTCTTCGCACGCCGAAGAAGTCAAGCGCGGCGGCACTGTCATCGTCCATATGAACACCGAACAGGGTGTGCTCAACCCTGCGCTGCGCGCCTCCACCGGCGTCTATCAGATCACTGGCCGCATCATGGAGCCGCTGATCGACCGCACCTATGAGGGCTATGTGCCGGTTCTGGCCACGAGCTGGTCGTCCTCGGAAGACGGCAAGGCCATCACCTTCAAGCTGCGTGAGAATGTGCGCTGGCATGACGGCCAGCCCTTCACCTGCGATGACGTTTCGTACAGCGCGATGAACCTCTGGAAGAAGCTGCTCAACTATTCGACGACGCTTCAGGCCAATCTCGAAGCCGTGGATTGCACCGATCCGCACACGGCGGTGTTCCGCTATTCCAAGCCGATGCCGCTCGACCTTCTGGTCGCCGCCATGCCAGATCTCGGCCACCCCGTGCCGAAGCATCTTTATGAAGGCACGGATGTTCTGAAGAACAAGTACAACGCCGCGCCGGTCGGCACGGGGCCGTTCAAGTTCGTCGAATATGAACGCGGCCAGCACATCATTGCCGAGCGCAACGAAGATTACTGGCGCGGCAAGGAATATCCTTACCTCGACCGCATCATCTGGCGCTTCATGCCGGACAAGGCGGCTGCTGCCGCGGCACTCGAAGCCGGTGAAATGATGGAGACAGCCTTCAACGGCATTTCCATGTCGGATACCGAGCGCCTCCAGAAGGATGGCCGCTTCGATACCGGCACCAAGGGCTTTGAAAACAACGTCGCCCACTCGACCATCGAGTTCAACCTGCGCAATCCGATCCTTGCCAATTTGAAGGTTCGTCAGGCGATCTACCACGCGCTCGATATCGATTTCGCGATCAAGACGATCATGCGCGGCTATGCCAAGCCGGGTCGTGGCCCGATCCCGAGCACCGGCGGCGCCAACTATACGGATCAGGTTCAGACTTACCCGTATGATGTTGAAAAGGCAAAGAAACTGCTTGATGAAGCCGGTTATCCCGTCAAGGAAAACGGCATCCGCTTCAAGCTGCGCCATCGCCCGGCCCCATGGGGTGAATATACGCAGCTCTGGGCTGAATATTACGCTCAGGCGATGAAGGAAGTCGGCATCGATGTCGAAATCCTCACCAATGATGCACCGGGCTTCCTGAACGGCGTCTATCGCGATCATGACTTCGACACCGCCAATGGCTGGCACCAGTTCCGCTCCGACCCGGCGGTTTCCACCACGGTGTGGCTGCGCTCCGGCGCTCCGGTCGGCACGGCCTGGTCCAACCAGTTCGGCTACCAGTCCGACGAAATGGACAGCCTGATCGACAAGGCCGCGTCGGAACTCGATCCGGCCAAGCGCGCCGATCTCTATCATCAGATCCAGCAGCTTGAGATGAAGGACCTACCGGTCATCTTCGCCATCGAACATCCGTTCGTCGGCGTGACCAACAAGGTGTTGAAGAACCACCACAACACCCCGCGCTGGGATTCTTCCAGCTGGTATGATCTTTGGATCGACCAATAAGCCAAACGCAGTCGCTGCCGGTCATCCGGCAGCGGCTTCTCACTTGACCAATGCCGAAATGAATATCTTGCAGGATAATCCGCAATGCCCCTGCCCCCGATCCTGACTTTTGCGCTGCGACGTATCTTGCAGGCGATCCCCGTCATTCTCCTCATCATGATTGGGTCATTCCTGCTGATCAAGCTTGCCCCCGGCGACACGGTGGACGCGCTTGTCGGCGACATGGGCGGCGCTGACCCGCAATTCGTCGCCAATCTGCGCACCGAATATGGACTCGACCAGCCGGTCTGGACGCAGCTCTGGATCTATATGACCAAGCTGGCGCAGTTCGATTTCGGCTGGTCCTATGTCTACGAGCAGCCGGTGCTGGACGTGCTGATGGCCCGCCTCGTGCCGACCCTCCTGCTGATGGTTTCCTCGCTTTCGGTGGCTTTCATTTTCGGCATCGCGCTCGGCGCTTTTGCGGCGCGACGCGCCTATTCGCTCACCGACAATGCGATCTCCACGCTCGGCCTCGTCTTCTATGCCATGCCAAGCTTCTTCCTCAGCCTCATCCTGATGTTCATCTTTTCCGTCAAGCTCGGCTGGCTGCCGGTCGGCGGCTACAAGACGCTGGGCGGGTTCTATACCGGCTGGAAGAATGTCTGGGATATTGCCGTCCACCTCGTCATGCCGACAACGGCGCTGTCGCTCATCTATCTCGCCTTCTACATGCGCCTGATGCGCACCAGCGTGCTGGAAGTGGCCGACCTCGACTATGTGCGCACAGCGCGCGCCAAGGGCGCCAGCGGCCCAAGGCTGATGTTCCATCACATCATGCGCAACGCATTCCTGCCTGTCGTCACGCTGCTTGGCCTGCAATTTTCCACCGTTCTCGGCGGCTCGGTCGTGATCGAGACGATCTTCTCGCTGCCCGGCCTCGGCCAGCTTGCCTACACCTCCGTGATCAAGCGCGACCTCAACACGCTTATGGGCATCATCTTCCTGTGCTCGGTGCTGGTGGTGATCGTGAATTTCATCACCGATCTCATCTATGCGCGGCTTGATTCCAGGATCGAACTGTCATGACTTCCCAGGACCTTTCCCTCACTCGCCCGCAGGTCTCGCGCGCAAAAATTCTGTGGCAGCGCTTCAGCCGCAACCGCGCCGCCGTGCTTGGCCTTGTCCTCTTCATCGCCGTGGTCCTGATCGCACTGCTGGCAGATGTCATTGCGCCCGGCGACCCGCTGCGCCGCGCTGGCGATCCGCTCGTCTGGCCGTTCCTCAATGCGGCAACGCCGCTCGGCACCGACCAGCTTGGCCGCGATATCATGGCGGGCATCTTCCATGGCGCGCGCATCTCGCTGCTGATCGGCGTGGTGGCCACCCTGATTTCCATCGTGATCGGCATCATCATCGGCGCGCTTGCCGGATATTACGGCGGCTGGGTGGATGACGTTCTGATGCGCATCACCGAAGCCTTCCAGACCGTGCCGAGCTTCGTGCTGCTTTTGACACTGGTGGCGATCTTCGGCTCCTCCATCGAGAACATCATCATCTGCATCGGCATCGTTTCGTGGACAGCGCCCGCCCGCATGGTGCGCGCCGAATTTCTGGCGCTGCGCAAGCGCGAATTCATCGACGCCGCGCGCAATCTGGGCGTAGGCAATGCCTCGATCATCTTCCGCGAAATCCTGCCGAATGCCCTGCCGCCGGTGATCGTCTTCGCATCCGTGGTGATGGCAACCTCCATCCTGATGGAGAGCGCGCTCGCCTTTCTTGGTCTCGGCGATCCGAACTATGCAAGCTGGGGCAACATGATCGGCCAGGGTCGCGCCGTGTTGCGCACCGACTGGTTCTGCTCGGTCATTCCCGGCATCGCCATTCTGCTTACCGTCCTGTCCTTCAGCCTGCTTGGCGAGGGCCTCAACGACGCGCTTAATCCGAGGCAGAAGAAGTAATGACCGCCGCACCTGTTCTTGAAATCAAAAACCTGCAAATCGCGCTGCCGAAAGGCGCCGACCGGCCTTTTGCCTTGCAGGACCTGTCGCTAACCATCAATCCCGGCGAGATCGTCTGCCTCGTCGGCGAAAGCGGCTCCGGCAAATCGCTTTCGGCGGGTGCGATCATGCGCCTTCTGCCGGAACCGCACGTGCGCGTGACCCATGGCACGATCAGGCTCGAAGGCACCGATCTTCATTCGCTCAGCGAAGCGGATATGAAGAAGCTGCGCGGCAACCGCATCGGCATGATCTTTCAGGAGCCTATGACCGCGCTCAATCCCCAGAAGACGGTCGGCTGGCAGATCGATGAGGTGCTGCGCCTGCACACGAAACTCGGCCGCAAGGAGCGCCGCACCGCCGTGCTGGACATGCTGGCAGAAGTGAAGATTCCGGACCCGGAATCCGCCTATAACGCCTATCCGCATCAGATTTCCGGCGGGCAGCGCCAGCGTGTCATGATCGCCATGGCGCTAATCCTGAAACCGCGCCTCATCATCGCCGACGAACCGACCACGGCGCTCGATGTGACCACGCAGGCGCAAATCCTGAAACTGATCCGCGACCTGCAACGCGAGCACAATACCGGCATTCTGTTCATCACGCACGACTTCGGCGTGGTGGCGGAAATCGCCGACCGCGTGGCCGTGCTGCGGCTTGGCGAACTGGTGGAGGAAGGTCCGGCCAACGAAGTGCTGAACCACCCGCAGCACCCTTACACAAGGGCGCTGATCGCGTCTGTTCCGGCGCTCACTCCGCCGCCAGCCAAACCGTCTCTTGAACAGCCGATCATCCTGAGGGCGAGCGCCCTGCGCAAGACCTTCAAGGCGCGCGGCGGCTTGCTCACCGGCAAACGCAGCGCCGTGTCCGCCGTCGAGGACCTTTCGTTCGAGCTGCGCCAGGGCGAAACGCTGGGCGTCGTTGGTGAAAGCGGCTCCGGCAAGACGACTGTCTCGCGGATCGTCACCCGCCTGCTGGAAGCCGATAGCGGCAAGGTCGATGTGAATGGCAGGGATTTTCTGAGCGCCAGCGCGCGGGAAGTCCGCGCCATGCGCAAGGATATCCAGATGGTCTTTCAGGACCCGATGGCCTCGCTCAACCCGCGCCGCCGTGTCGTGGACCTCATCGCGCAGGGACCGATCGTCCATGGCGTGCCGAAGGAACAGGCACACGCGAAGGCCCGCGAATTGCTGGAACTGGTCGAGCTTTCGCCCGCTGCCGCCGACCGTTTCCCGCATGAGTTTTCAGGCGGACAGCGCCAGCGCATCGGCATCGCCCGCGCCTTGGCGCTTGAACCCCGCATCATCGTCGCGGACGAACCGGTCTCCGCGCTCGATGTTTCGGTGCAGGCGCAGGTGCTGCGTCTTCTGGCCGACCTGCGCGAAAGGCTCAACCTGTCGCTGCTTTTCGTAACGCACGACCTGCGGGTTGCAGCACAGCTTTGCGACCGCATCATCGTCATGTCGAAGGGGGAGATCGCCGAAGCCGGGCCAACGGCGCAAGTCTTCGCCAATCCGCAACATGAATATACACAGCGCCTGCTTGCCTCCATTCCCGGCAAGGGCTGGACACCGCCTCGTTTGGAACATGCGTGAAGCCATGCAAAAAGTAGAATTTCCCCCCTCCATATGGGCTGCAACTGCGGCTCCCCGCACGCCGGCCAAGCCACTGACAATGGACGCGGAAGCCGATGTCGTCATCGTCGGCGGCGGTTTTACGGGGCTTTCGGCAGCGCTCCATCTAGCAAAGCGCGGCAAGCGCGTCATCCTGCTGGAAGGCAATGCCGTCGGCTGGGGCGCATCGGGCCGCAATAATGGCCAGGTGATCCCCACCATGACCTCGGCGGAACCTGATGCAATCGCCAAACGCTACGGTGCTGCGGGCGAACGCTTCGCCAGACTGATCGGCAACAGCGCCGATATTCTTTTCTCCATCGTGCGGAATGAGAATATCGAGGCCGAAGCCGAGCAGAACGGCTGGTTCCAGCCTGCCCATTCGCCGGGCCGGGTGAAGCTGTCGCAAACCCGCGTGGAAGCATGGAAACGTTTCGGCTTCCCGGCAGAATTTCTTGACCGCGCCGCGACATCGCGTCTGCTGGGCAGCGATTTCTGGTATGGCGGCATGTTCAACCCCACCGGAGGTCATATCAATCCGCTGGCATTCGCTCGCGGGCTTGCAGCCGCCGCCGAGCGCCACGGCGCAATCATCCACGAGCAAAGCCCGGTCATTTCCTATGCCCGAGCGGGCGACCACTGGGAGGTGAAGACCGCAAGCGCCACCGTGCGCGCCAAGGGCTTCCTGCTTGCCACCAACGCCTATACCGGCGAGTTGCGCGAGGGGCTGGCCCCGCGCCTTGCCCGCACCATCGTGCCGGTTCTCTCGTGGCAGATGGCGACAGCGCCCGTCAGCGACAATCTGCGCGCAACGATCCTGCCCGGACGGCAGGCAGTTTCCGATACACGCGGCGACCTGCGTTTCTTCCGCTACGATGCCCGCAACAGGCTCATTACCGGCGGTGTGGTGATGGGCGATTTCAACGTGGCCGAGCGCGTCAGGCGCAAGACGGCGCGCAACATGGCGGAAGCCTTTCCAGCCCTTGGCGAACCGGAAATCACCCATGTGTGGAGCGGCTATATCGGCATGACATGGGATCGTTTCCCGCGTGTCCATCAGCTCGGCCCCAATGGCTGGGCGTGGATCGGCTGCAACGGTCGCGGCGTGGCGCTTGGCACATCGCTTGGCCGGGAGTTTGCGCGTGCGCTGGATGGCGAGCCGGTGCAGGAGCTTGCGCTTCCCGTCTCGGAACCGGCGCCGTTGCCTTTTCACAAGGTCGCACGGAAGATTGCGCCGTTCTATCTCGCATGGCTTCGGCGCAAGGATCTCTCGGAACCGAACCTGTAAATCCGCTTCTTCAATGTTCATGTGAAAGGTCAGGTCCATGAATCAAATGTCAATTCTCGAACGTCGCCGCATCGAAGCGCTGGTTCTCAAGAACGTCTACGAAGTCATTCGTGAACGTTCCGGTGAGGACGAAGCGCAAGCCGCAATCGGCGAGGCAGTCAGCCGCTCGGCAATCGAACAGGGCAAGAGCTTTGCCGATGAGCTGGGCCGCACGCCGACGATACAGGATTTCGCCGATATCCAGCCGCTGTGGACGAAGGAAAACGCGCTGGAAATCGACGTTATTTCGCAGGGCGAAGATCATTTCGATTTCAACGTCACGCGCTGCCGCTATTCGGAAATGTATCGCGACATGGGGCTTGGCCATATCGGTCATCTGCTGTCGTGCAATCGTGATGGCGATTTCTGCATCGGCTACAACCCGGCCATGAAGCTGGAGCGCACGCAGACCATCATGAAGGGCGCCAGCCACTGCGATTTCCGCTATCGCCTTGAACAGAACGACACGAAAGACGGGGAAGCCTGACATGCCGGTTGAAAACTGGACTTCAAACCAGATCGAGGAACTGGTCGCATTCCGCCGCGACCTGCACCAGAATCCGGAATTGCTTTATGACGTCAACCGTACCGCCGAAAAGGTGGCCGAAGCGTTGCGCGCTGCGGGCGTCGATGAGGTGGTGACGGGCATCGGGCGCACCGGCGTCATCGGCGTCATTCGCGGCCAGTCGAACCGCTCCGGCCGCGCCATCGGCCTGCGCGCCGACATGGATGCACTGCCGATCCTCGAAGAAACCGGGGCTGAATGGTCGTCGAAAGTGCCGGGCAAGATGCATGCCTGCGGTCATGACGGCCACACGACCATGCTTCTGGGCGCTGCCCGCGAACTGGCGCAAAGCCGCGCCTTTGACGGCACGGTCATCGTGATCTTCCAGCCTGCCGAAGAAGGCGGCGCGGGCGCAAAGGCGATGATCGATGACGGCCTGTTCAAGCGCTGGCCGGTCAATGAAGTCTATGGCATGCATAACCGTCCGAACCTCGCAGTGGGCCATTTCACCATCAATTCCGGCCCGATCATGGGATCGGTCGATGTTCTCGACATCACCATAGAGGGCGTCGGCGGCCATGCCGCTTCGCCCCACCAGACGATTGACCCCATCCCGGTGACCGCAGCGCTTATTCAGGCGATCCAGACGCTGACGGCGCGCACCATCGACCCGCTCGATTCCGCCGTGATTTCCATCACCACCATTCAGGGCGGCGATGCATTCAACGTCATTCCTCAGAAAATCCGCCTCACCGGGACTGTCCGCACGCTGCGCGAGGAAGTGCGCAACCATATCGAGGAAAAGCTGACCCGCGCCGTGCAAGGCATTGCCGATGCTTTCGGCGCAAAGGCGACGCTCGACTACCAGCGCAATTATCCGGTGACGGTCAATCACGAGCAGGAAACGGAACTCGCAGCCATTGCCGCCGAGGCGGTGGCCGGCGCGGAACGCGTCACCCGCGACATGCCGGCGACGCTTGGCGGAGAGGACTTCGCCTTCATGCTCAATGAAGTGCCGGGCGCGATGATCAATATCGGCAACGGCCCCAGCGCCAATCTGCATCATCCAAAATATGACTTTAACGATGATGTGATCGCCTGGGGTTGCTCCTACTGGACGACGCTCGTCCGCCACCGGCTGCCGATCAGCAACTGAATAATCGAGTTTGACGCGTTATGACGGGCGGTCCAGTGGGCCGCCTGTTCTTTTTTTTAAGCTCAGGACGCCGCCAGTGCGGTGGCTTTGAAACCGAAATTCCTCAGCAACACTGCTCCAAAGTTGTACGAAATTCGGATTTGCCGCACTAGTCTATCCAAGATAACCGTAATATAAGGCCCTCCCAATAACCATCGCGGCTTTTCCCGATGGGACGGACAACGCATCCCGGACATTGTGAGACGGCTTTCCATCTGGACACGTGTTTCGGCAAAAAGTTGGAACGGAATCCATGAATATCGAGTCTGCCCTGAGCGACAGCGCCAATATTTTTGACCTCGCCCCAATCTCCCTGTGGCTTGAGGACTATAGCGGCCTGCGCAAGCAGTTCGAGGAATGGCGTGCGCTTGGCGTTACCGATCTCAGGGCCTTCCTGCATGAGGACACGACCCGGCTGCGCATCTGCACCAGCCATATCCGTGTTCTCAAAGTCAATCGCAAGACGCTTTCGCTCTTCGAGGCCGATAGCGTCGACCATCTGGTGACCAATCTTGAACGCGTGTTCCGCGACGACATGCTGGACCCGCATATCGAAGAGATGGTGCAGCTCTGGGAGGGCGGCAACGCCTTTTCCAGCGATACCATCAACTATACGCTCAAGGGCAAGCGGCTTGATATCCAGCTCAAGGGCGTCGTGCTGCCCGGCTATGAACATACCTGGGAGCGCGTCCTGCTTGCCATTGAGGACGTGACCGCCCGCGAGGATGCCCGCCGCGAACAGGACCGCCACAAGCAGCATGCGCAAGGGCTATTCGAGCATTCGCCGGTTTCGCTCTGGGTCGAGGATTTCAGCCGCATCAAGCATTTGATGGACGATGTGCGCCAGCGCGGGATCGTCGATTTCCGCGTGTTCACCGACGTGCATCCAGAATTCGTGCGCCAGTGCATGAGCGAGATCCGCGTGCTCGAAATCAACTCCGAAACGCTCGCCCTCTTCCTCGCGCCGGACAAGAAGACCCTGCTGCAAAACCTGCCGCACATCTTCAAGGACGAGATGGAGGCATCATTCCGCGAGCAACTGATCGACCTGTGGAACGGCGTGCTGTTCCAGCGCCGCGAAGTGGTCAATTATGCGCTCGACGGCACCGAGCGGCACGTGCTGCTGCAATTCTCTGTCCTGCCGGGACACGAGCAGGACTGGTCGCTGGTGCAGGTCGCGCTCACCGATATTACGGCCCGCAAAAAGGCGGAAGCCTATCTGGAATATCTCGGCAAGCACGATGTGCTGACGAAGCTGCACAACCGCGCCTTCTATGTCGACGAACTCAACCGGCTCGAGCGCAAGGGTCATGCGCCGATCTCGATCATCATCATCGATCTCAACGGCCTCAAGGCCGCCAACGATCAATGGGGCCATGCGACAGGCGATGGCTTGTTGCGGCGCCTTGGCGAAGTGCTGAACGAAGCGGTAAGGCAGCCGGGCCACGCAGCCCGCATCGGCGGCGACGAATTTGCGGTCGTCCTGCCTTATGTGGACGAGCGCGGTGCGGAAGCGATGGTCGAGGACATCCAGCGGCTGGTCGATATCAACAACCAGTATTATTCCCAGTTGAAGCTCAATCTTTCCATCGGCACGGCCACCAGCATGCCGGGCGAAAAGCTGGAAACCGTCGCCAAACGCGCCGACCTGCTGATGTATGAGAACAAGCGCCAGCAATATACGAGCCGCACGGTCTAGGTGCTAGAGCGGTTCCTGTTCTAACAGAATCGCCGGAACCGCTCTAACTATTTGTTTTCTCGCATTATCCAACGCGTCGAAGCGGGATAAGAAATCAGTCCAGTGAACTGATTTCCCCGCGTAGACGTTTCACACTTTTGCTGGAAATGCTCTAATCTCTTCCATTTGAAGTATAATCTTATCG